>NZ_JASCPM010000080.1:0-7784 GCF_029960215.1 Pseudomonas sp. PS01301
GGCTTGCGCCGCTGCTACAGGGTGCGCGGTCTCTGTAGCAGCGGCGCGAGCCGCGTCCGGGTTCATCGCGTTCTTTCAGGCATACCGCGTTCATCGCTGACGCGGCTTGCGCCGCTGCTACAGGGGGCGTCGGCGGTTACCGGTTTTCGAAGGCTTCCAGCGCGTGGTTCAGGCTGGCGGTCGACAGCTCGCCCAGATGACTGCCCAGCAGCTTGCCGTCGGCGCTGTAGAACAGCGTGGTTGGCAGTGCGACCGAACCTAATGCGCGGCCCAGGTCGCCCTGGCTGTCGAATGCCACCTGTTGCAGATCCAGCCCCATCGTTCCCGCAAAGCTTGTGATGATCTGCGCGGTTTCCCCGTGGTTGACGAACAGAAAACGTACCTGCGGATGGCGTTTCTGCATGTCCAGCAGTACCGGCATTTCCCGTCTGCAAGGTGGGCACCAGCTGGCCCAGAGATTGATCACCAGCGGTTGCCCTGAGTAACTGCGAAGCGCCACAGGCTCACCTGCTGCAGTGTGCAGGGTGACGTCGGGTAATTGCGCGTGGCGTTCTTGCAGGTACCACTGGCTGGCCAGACTGGTGACGGCCCAGAACATCAGGCCGCTGACCAGGCTTGTGCCCAAGGTGACCCGCGCCAGTGGGCGCCGCCAGGCATACACCAGCGCCGTCACGCCGCTGACCGCCAGCCCCGGCCACAGCAGGAAGCCGCCATCGCGGATATCGGGAATCTGCCACGGATCGGCACGGTACTGCGCCCAGTAACGCATTACGAAAGCGACGCGTGCCACCACCAGGCACAGCAGGAACAGGCGAAAGATCAGCACTTCAGGATTGCTGCCCAGCCCTCGCCGCGACATCTGCCAACCCACGACGCTGGCCAGGCCCAAGGCCAGCAGTATCAGCAGGTGATGCAGGGAAAGCGCGAATGGCCCCACGGAAAGGCTCAGCATCGGTAGGGGTCTCTTGAGGTGATGAAGCAAGTATGGCGGCACTCAGGTTAACCGACGGTTAACCCAATCCGCATGAGCCGTCCGCGGCCGCGAACGGGCAGCCCGGCCCCGACAGTCACACCGCGCTGCATTTTTCGCGGCCGATGCCCGTCGTCACGGGCGTTTGCGCGCATAATGTTGTGTTAATCACGGCCTGTCACCGTGGGCATTTATCCTTCGAGCGCTGTCATGCACGTATTGCTTTGCGAAGACGATGACCTGATCGCCAGCGGCATCGTTGCCGGGCTCAATGCCCAAGGTCTGAACGTCGATCGAGTGGCCACGGCTTCTGCCGCCCAGGCCATGCTGCAGGCCGCCAGCTTCGATGTGATGGTGCTGGATCTTGGGCTGCCCGACGAGGATGGTATCAAGCTGCTGCAACGGTTGCGCCACAAGGGCGAGGCGCTGCCGGTGCTGGTGTTGACCGCCCGCGACAGCGTTAGCGATCGGGTTGCTGGTCTGCAGGCCGGCGCCGACGACTACCTGCTCAAACCCTTCGACCTGCGCGAACTGTGTGCGCGCCTGCACACCCTGCAGCGCCGAGTGGCCGGGCGGACTCTGAACATGATCGAGCACGGCCCACTGCAGCACGATCCCAGCACCCGCCAGACCTGGCTGGCCGGCCAGGCCGTCGATCTGTCCCGTCGCGAGCAGGCGCTGTTGTACGCCCTGCTGCAGAACCGAGGCCGCGTGCTCTCCGGCGAGCAGCTCAAGGACAGTGTCTATGGCTTCAGCGACGAAGTGGAAAGCAACGCCCTGAACGTGCACATCCACCATTTGCGGCGCAAGCTGGGCAACGGCATCGTCGAAACCGTCCGCGGCCTGGGCTATCGCTTGGGGCCGGCCCAAGCCGCAGCGCAGGAACCGCAATGAGCCTGCGCCTGCGCTTGAGTCTGATTCTGGGCACGGCCTTCGTGCTGATCTGGGCGCTGGCTGCGACCTGGATGTTCCGCGACTTGCGCAGCCAGATGATGTTCTCCCTCGACCAACGCCTGGTGGCGTCGGCGCGCATGGTCGCCGGCCTGGTCGATCGGCTGCCGCAACCGTTGTCCGCGCAGGGCGAGGGCACTCGCTTCAGCGCCGATCAATGGAGCATCCCCGACGGTATCGCCTGCCAGGTCAGCTCGCTGCGTGGTGAAATCCTCGCCCGCAGCCACGGCAATGCCGATCAGGTGCTGGATGACCAGCGCACCGGTTTCCACGATCAGGAGATCGATGGCGAACACTGGCGCAGTTTCACCCTGGCTCGGGACGATGTGCGGATCACCACCGCAGACCGCGAACTGGAACGCGAGGCGTTGAACCGTTCGGTACTGCTGGCCGCTTCCGCACCGGTACTGATGGCCCTGCTGGGTAGCATCGCGATGCTCTGGCTGGGCATCGGCAAAGGCCTGGCGCCCCTCAATCGCATGTGCGAGGCGCTGCGCAAGCGCGACGTCGATGCCCTTGAACCGCTGGCGCTGAAGTCGCTGCCCAGTGAGTTGCAACCACTGCTGGAAACCCAGAACCAGCTGTTCCTGCGCATCGGCCGTACTCTGGAGCGGGAGCGGCAGCTGACTGGCGATGCGGCCCATGAACTGCGCAGCCCCTTGACCGCGATCAAGACCCACCTGCAGGTCGCCCGCATGACGGCCGGGCTCGCCCACGAACAGGCGCTGGGCCATGCCGAGGAGGGCGCCGACCGCCTGCAGCGCACCCTCGAGCAATTGCTCTTGCTGGCACGGGTCGAAGGCAGCCTGTCGTTCGACGATGGCGCACCGTGCAGCGCCGAACAGGTGGCGCGCCTGGCCATCGGCGACGCTCGCCCGGAGGACCGCTGGCGGGTCGAATTGCACGTCCCGCCGCGGCTGCCATCAATAGCCTTGGGCATGCCATCGACCCTGGCGGTACAGGCACTGCGCAACCTGATCGACAACGCGTTGCGGCACAGCCCCGATCAGGCGCCGGTCTGGCTGACGCTGGCCACGGAGCCTGGCTGCGTATGCTTCACGGTCCGTGACTTTGGCCCTGGCATCGCCGCCAAAGACCTGGAACACCTGACCCAGCGCTTCTGGCGCAGCCGTTCCAGCACCGGTTGCGGACTGGGCCTGGCCATCGTTCAGGCGATCGCCCAGCGTTGCAGCTGTACCCTGCACTTCGACAGTACCGAAGACGGCTTGCGCGTCAGCTTCAAAATCCCGTTCCGACCGGTGTGAACGGCGTTGGCTCAGCGCGCCGACAGCGCGCTGGCCAGTTGCTGCGAATCGCTGAAGGTCTTGATGTCCACCACCACGCCATCCTTGAGCTCCAGCCACTGCACGGTTTCGCGGTCGCCTTCGTAGCGCGGTGCGACGCGGCCTTCCTGGTCCAGCAGAATGCGATAGTTGAGTTTCTTCATGCCGGGAATGGCGATCCACTTGGCCACCGACGGCATGCGCTCGATGTCGGCGATATAGGCCGCATGTCGCGACTCGAGAAAGTCCTTGGGCCGTTTTTCCATGGCCGTACCCATCAACTGCGCGGCGTCCATGCTGCGCGCGACGATGATCAGTTGGGTCTCGTCGCTGAGCGAGTAGGGTTGTTCGAACTGATCGAGCAGGGTCCAGGGGGCCAGCCGTTCGCCGACTTCCGTGGCCTGGGCGGTAAGGGACAGCAAGCTGAAAAGTAATGCGCAGCAGTATTTCATTGCGGCAGGGTCCTGGGACAGTGGGGCTCACATTAGAGCGGATCGGCCACCGGGGTACAAAGGTTTAGCGGCCCGGTGCGCGACTTTTTCGCACGCGCGCGTCCGGCCCGGTATTGTCGCCACGCGGCCTCATGGCACAATTGCGTATGTCCAGACCTCAATGCCCTCGCTGCCAACGCCCTCAGGCCCTGTGCCTGTGTGCGTTGATCCCGAACCTGCCCAGCCGAACGCGGGTGCTGATCCTGCAGCATCCCAGCGAAGTCAATCATGCGCTGAATACGGCGCGCCTGGCCGCGCTTGGACTGCAGAACTGCGAGATCAAGGTCGGCGAAGTCTTCGCTGACCTGGCCCGGTGGCTGGCGCAGCCAGGCTATCAGCCCTGCCTGTTGTTTCCCGACGAGCGCAGTGAAGCTTTGAGTGTCTACGCGCCGGATGTCCAGCCAAGGTTGCTGGTGGTGCCCGACGGCACCTGGCGCAAGGCGCGCAAGCTGCTGCACCTCAACCCGTTGCTCGCCGACCTGCCCAGGGTTCAGCTGGTCGCTGCCGAGCCCTCGCGTTATCGGCTGCGCAAGGCGCCTGGTCCGGGCGCGCTGTCGACCCTGGAGGCCATCACCCAGGCCCTGGAAGTACTTGAAGCGCCGGCCTCGTTCCAGGCGCTGCTCAAGCCCTTCGACGCACTCATCGAAGGGCAGATCGCCGCCATGGGCGAAGAGGTTTATCTGCGCAACCATCAACGCCAGTAACCATCAACGCCAGTGATGAATCGGCCACCCAGCCTTTTCCGCGTGCTCGCGCAGCACCGGATCAGGATTGACCGCATGGGGGAAGGGCACTTCCAATAGCAGCGGCAGGTCGTTGCGTGAGTCCGAATAGAAGCTGGCGCCTTCCAGGGTTTCGCCCTCGTCGTGCATCCATTCGCGCAGGCGCTTGATCTTGCCCTCGCGGTAGGTCAATACGCCGACCGTATTGCCACTGTAGCTGCCGTGGTTGAGTTCCAGGTCGATCGCCAGCACGTCGTCGACACCCAGGCGCTCGGCAATGGGCTGAACCAGATGAACGCCGGAAGCGGAAATGATGAGGATGCGATCGCCGGCTGCACGGTGTGCGGCGATGGTGCGGGTGGCGTCGCTGAAAATGATCGGCTCGATGAAGTCCTCGACCCAGGGGCCGACCAGGTGTTCGACCTCCTCAGGGGAGCGCCCGAGCATCGGCTCCAGGCTGAACGCCATGTAGTCTTCCATGGCCAGCCGACCCTCGCTGTAGGCCTGCATCAACTCGTGGTCGCGTTGCATGAAGGACTCGGGGTCGACCCAGCCCAGGCGACCCATCTGCTCGCTCCAGAGTGAAGAGCAGTCGCCGTGGATCAGGGTTTCGTCGAGATCGAAAATCGCTAGAGCCATATGAAACCTCCCTTGGAAAGGTGCTCAGGCTACCGCACAAAGCGCATCCGGCCCAATCGTCAGGGACACCCGCTGGCCGTCGGGCAGCAGGTCGGCGGCGGTGCGGTTGAGCACATCCACCACCAGCAGTACGCCATGGGCCTGCACGCGGTAGCGGATCACGTTGCCCAGCAGGCTGTGGCTGCGGATTTCGCCCTCCAGCGTGCCGCTCGGACCCAGCTCGATGGCTTCCGGACGAATCGCCACCCGGGTATGGATCGGTCGCTGCAACAGGGCACTGGCCTGGGCGGCATCGAGCAGGTTGTAGTTGCCGATGAAACCGGCGGCGAAGGCGTCCGCCGGTGCCGTGTACAGGCTCTGCGCGTCGCCGCTCTGGACGATGCGGCCCTTGTTCATCAGAAAGATGCGGTCGCTCATGGTCAGCGCCTCTTCCTGATCGTGGGTGACGAAAATCGTTGTCAGCCCGAGTTCGCGCTGGATCTGCCGGATCTGTTCGCGCAGGTGCTTGCGGATGCGTGCATCCAGCGCCGACAGGGGCTCGTCGAGCAGCAGCAGACGCGGCCGGGTGACCAGCGAGCGGGCCAGGGCGACCCGCTGGCACTGCCCGCCGGACAATTGATGGGGGTAACGCTTGGCGAACTCGTCCAGTTCCACCAGCGCCAGCACTTCGGCCACGCGGCGGGTGCTTTCGGCGCCCTTGACCTTCTGCATGCGCAAGCCGAACGCGACGTTCTGTTCCACGTTCATGTTGGGAAACAGCGCATAGCTCTGGAAGACCATGCCGATGTCGCGCTTCTGAGGACCGAGCGGGGCGAGGTCCTGGCCATCGAGCAGGATGCGCCCGCCATTGATCGGCGTCAGTCCGGCGATCGCCCGCAGCAGGGTCGACTTGCCGCAACCGGACGGCCCGAGCAGGGTGATGAATTCGCCCCGTTCGATGGTGAAGCCGATATCGCTGAAGACTTCGGTGTTGCCGTAGCGCTTATCCAGTCTTTCGACGCTGACGAAGCTCATATCAGTCTTTGTCCTTGTTCAAGCGGTTCGCACCCCAGGTGAGCAGCAACACGAAGAAGAAATAGGAAATCACCAGCGCGCTGTTGAAGTGGCCGCTGCTGTTGCGCATGTTGTTCAAATAAACCTGCAGGGTTTCGTAGCGGGTGCCGACCAGCAGGTTGGCGAACACGAACTCGCCGAACAGGAACGAGAACGACAGCAGCAGGGCGATCATCAGGCCCTTGCGCAGGTTGGGCAGCACTACCAGAAACGCTGCCTGGAAGGTGCTGGCGCCCAGCAACTGGGCAGCGTCCATCAGGTCGCGCAGGTTGATCGCCTGCAGGTTGTTGGTGATGGCTCGGTACATGAAGGGCAGGGCCACGGTGAAGTAGCAGCCGATCAGGATCCACGGCGTGCCGACCATGGCCAGCGGTCCCGAGCCGTACAGGTTCAACAGGCCCACGGACGACACCACGGGCGGCACGGCGAAGGGCAGCAGGATGAGGATGTTCATCAGCGCATCCAGCCTGGGGAAGTGGTAGTGCACGGCGAACAGCAGCGGCAGGATCAGCAGCACCGACAGCACCAGCGCGCCCACGCAGACCACCAGCGATTGACCGAAGGCCTGCAGGAACCGCGGATCGCCCCACAGTTGCAAATACCATTTGAAGGTCAGGCCGCTGGGCAGAATCGACGCCGACCAACTGGTGGCCAACGAATACAGCAGGGTGCCGGCCAAGGGCAGCAGCAGGATCAGGAACAGCAGCCACACCACGACTCTGTGGTAGAGGCCGGGGGCGTTGTGTTCAGCGCGCGACATGGTAGCTCCTGCGCAGCAGCCATTGATGGGCCAGGGTGACCAGGGTCATCAGCCCCACCAGAATCATCGCCAGGGCGCTGGCCAGGTTGGGGTCCAGGCTGATGTCGCCGGCCACCATGGCGGCGATGCGGATCGGCAGCACGTTGAAATTGCCGGTGGTCAGGGCATACACCGTGGCATACGCGCCCAGGGCATTGGCCAGGAGGATGACGAAGGTGCCCAGCAGCGCCGGGGTCAGCACCGGCAGGCCGATGTAGCGCCAGTAGGCCCAGCCGTTGGCGCCGAGCAGGGCGGCGGACTCGCGCCAGTCCTCGCGCAGGGCGTCGAAGGCGGGGTACAGCAGCAGGACGCCCAGCGGGATCTGGAAATAGGTGTAGGTGATGATCAGGCCGGTCTTGGAGTAGAGGTTGAAATCATCGATCAGGCCACTCTGCTTGAGCGCCAGGGTGATCGCGCCGTTGAAGCCCAGCAGGATGATGAAGGCGAAGGCCAGCGGTACGCCGGAGAAGTTGCTGGTCATGTTGGCGAAGGCGCTGACGAAATCCCGCAGCCGCGAGTCGACCCGGCGCAGGGAGTAGGCACCGATGACGGCGATGACGATGCCGAACAGGCTCGACCAGAAACTGATTTCCAGGCTGAACTGGATGGCCTGGCGGTAGAAGCGCGAGCCGAAGGCCTTGCTGAAGTTGTCCAGGCTCCAGCCGGCATCGGTCTGCACGCTGTGGATGGCCACCCAGGCGAGGGGGGCGATCTGGAAGACGATGAAGAATAGAGCGAAGGGCGCCAGCAGGAGCAGGGCCAGGGTTCTGCCGCGGGTGGAGGTGGTCACTGCTGGAGGGCTCCGGGGTTGTGGGGTGTCAGGGGGTTGGTGGTGGGCCCTTCGCGGGCAGAGACCCGCTCCCACAGGAATTGACG
>NZ_JASCPM010000081.1:0-7162 GCF_029960215.1 Pseudomonas sp. PS01301
GCTGCGGTGTTTCAGGAATACCGCGGTGGATTCTTCGCGGGCAGAGACCCGCTCCCACAGGGGGGTTGTGTACGCGCTCAAAAAAGCCCGGAGGTCGGGGGCGGTGTGCCCTTGAGCTGCCAGGTGCCCACTGCTGCGGCTTTCCAGTCGCGGGGGTTGTGATTGGCTACGGTGCGGGCGTTGCGCCAGTGCCGGTCCAGGTTATGGCCGCGCCCGGTCGTGGAGGCGCCGCCCACATCGAACACCCGTTCCGCCGCCTTGAGCGCGCATTCGGCGGCGATGTATTGCGCCTGCGCCACCTCGATCGCGGCCTCGTCCACCGCTGCCGGATCGAGCCCCGCCGCCCAGGCGCGATCGATCGCTTCGGCAGCCTTGAGCACCACCGCCTCCGCGGTGTAGGCACGCGCCGAAATCTCGCCCACGCTCAGCGCCACATAAGGATCATCCACCGACTGCTCGGCGCTGCTGTGCTTGATCGGACGCGCATGATGGCGTGCGAACGTTACTGCATCGTTCAACGCATTGCGGGCGATTCCGGCCTGCACCGACGCCAGGAACACCTGCAGGAATGGCGTCACCAGTGTGCGCTTGCCCTCTTCCACCGTGCGCGTGCGCACCTCGTGGGCATAGACCTGCACGTTGTCCAGCCGCGTGGTGCCACTGGCGGTCAGGCGCTGGCCCATGGCGTCGAAATCGTCCAGCAGCACCAGCCCTTCGCGGTCGCGGGGCAGGATGAACGACAGCGGCTGGTCGTGCTCGTCCAGCGCCACCGCGCTGATCCAGTCGGCGTACAGCGAACCGGTGCTGTAGAACTTGCTGCCGTTGGCCCGGTAGTGATCGCCTTCACGCACGATGCGGGCGCTGATGGCACCGTTGGCGCCGCCGACTTCCCAACCGGCGTTGCCCAGCACCGCGCCTTGCAGGTAACGTGCGAACCAGAGCTGACGCTCCTGCTCGGCGCCTTCGGCCCGAGACACCAGCAGCCCTTCGATGAACGCGAAGCCGGGACGCAAGGCTTGGGCGACATTGGAATCCACCGAGGCGATGCGCACCAGCAGGCCGATGACGTCCTTCACCGAGCCGCCGGGGCCGCCATAGCGGGTGGGAATGCGCAGGGTATAGAGCAACGCTTGGGCGATCTGTGCGACGGCCTCGTACGGCAGTTGCCGGTCGCGCTCGCGCGTAGCGGCGCCGGCAGCGATGGCCGGCAGCAACTGCTCGGCACGTGCCAGCAATTGCGCCACGCTCAGCGGCGCTACGGGTGAAGGGGAAGGCGTGACGTTGGCAGCGTGAGTCATGAAGGGTTCCTGTCAGGAAATGGATGGAAGGAGCAGCGCGACGCCTTCAAATGGCGATCTTCCACAAGCGGGATTCATCGAACAGCAGCACGGCGTTTTCCGGTTCCAGCGAAGGGACCTGCAGCGCCACGCCAGCGCTGGGCAGGCGTGGCACGGCACCGAGCAGGCGTTGGGTGTAGGGGTGCTGCGGCGACTCGAACAACTGCTCGACCGGCGCGTGCTCGACCACCTGGCCATGGCGCATCACCAGCACCTCGTCGCTGACATGACGGATGACGCCCAGGTCATGGGAAATGAACAGGTAGGCCAGGCCCAGTTCGGCTTGCAGGTCGGCGAGCAGGTCCAGCACCTGGGCCTGGACCGAGACGTCCAACGCCGATACTGGCTCGTCGCAGACAATCACCTTGGGGTTGCTGGCGATGGCTCGGGCAATCGCCACCCGCTGGCGCTGGCCACCGGAGAGTTGCAGGGGCCGTCGCGTTGCCAGCTCGGCAGGCAAGCGCACCTGCTGCAGCAAATGACGAATACGAGGTGCCTGGTCAGGCGCTGCGACGCCGGCCACGTCCAACGCATCGGCGAGAATCTGCCCGACGCTCCAGCGCGGGTCGAACGAACTGAGCGGGTCCTGATAGATCACGCTGATGTCACGTCGCAGCGCCCGGCGCTGGCTTTCGGCGACCCGTGCGTCGGCGCTGCCGTTCCAGGGTTGATCGAGGAAGCACACCTGGCCGTCGTCCGTTTCGAGCAATCCCAGGGCCATGCGCGCCACGGTGGTCTTGCCCGAACCGGATTCACCGACGATGCCCAGGGTCTGGCCGGCGCGCAGCTCGAAGTCGACGCCGTCGACCACCTGGCGCACCTGCTGGTCAGGCCCGACATAGCGCTTGCCCAGGCCACGGGCTTGCAACAGCACGGGCTGATCGAGCCGTGGCGCGCGGGCAAGCGTGGCGGCAGGTTGACCAGGGCTGAGACGAGTACCGCGCTCATGCTCCGCCGGAACCGCATCGAGCAGGCTGCGGGTGTAGGGATGGCGCGGCGCGGTCAGGACCTGATGCATGCTGCCCTGCTCCACCACCTCACCGTGCTGCAACACCAGCACCTCGTCGGCCAGTTGCGCGACCACCGCCAGATCGTGACTGATGATCAACAACGAACTGCCCTGGGCCTTGATCGCCTGCAATACACCGAGAATCTGCGCTTGCACGGTGGCGTCCAATGCGGTGGTCGGCTCGTCGGCGATCACCAGGCCCGGATCAAGCGCCAGGGCGCTGGCGATCAACGCGCGCTGACGCAGTCCGCCGGACAACTCTCCCGAGCGCTGTCTGGCGCGCAGGGCCGGTTCCGGCACCCCGACCCGTTCCAGCAATTGCAGCACCCGCGCGGCACGGGAAGCACGATCGCCCCAACCATGGGTCTGCAGCACTTCGAGAATTTCCTTGCCGACCGGCCGCAGCGGATCGAGCGAAACCAAGGCATCCTGCAACACGAAACCGATGTCCTTGCCGCGCACTCGACGCCACTGGCGGTCGCTCAAGGCCAGCAAATCGAGATCACCGTATTGCAGGCGCCGTGCCCGCACCTGCGCGCCCTCTCCGGCCAGGCCGATCAGGCTGCGCGCGGTAACGCTCTTTCCCGAGCCGGATTCGCCGACCAGGGCCAGGGTCTTGCCCGGTTCCAGGGTGAACGACAGGTTGCGCACCACGTTTTGCCCGGCGAACTCCACGCTCAGGCCTTCGACGATCAGCGTCTTGTGGCTCATGTCAGGCGGCCCTCCAGGCGTTGTTGCAGATAGCGACCGGCGACGGTGGTCGACAAGGTGGTGAGTACGATGAACAGTCCAGGGAAAAACGTCAGCCACCAGGCGTTGGCAATGAAGTCGCGGCCCATGGACAGCATGGTGCCCCACTCCGGCGTGGGCGGCCGGGCGCCCAGGCCGAGGAAGCTCAGCGCCGAGGCCCAGACGATGGCCTGCCCCACACCCATGGTCAGGGTGACGATCAGCGGGCGCATGGCGTTGGGCAGCAGCTGCCGCCAGATGATGCGTCGAGTCGGGTGGCCCAGGGCGCGTGCCGCTTCGATGTAACCGGCGTTGCGCACCGCCAGCACCTGCCCACGGACCATCCGCGCATACCCCGGCGCGGCGCCCAGGCCGGTGGCGATGATCAGCGGGCCGATGCCGCTGCCGAAGATGGCCACGAACAGCAATGCCAGAACCAGGCTGGGAAAGGCGAACAGTATTTCCAGCAACCAGCCCACACCGCGGTCGGTGCGCAGCCCGCCCAGGCCGCCGAGCAGGCCGAGAACAATGGCGATGCTCATCGCCAGCGCCGTCGCCGCCAAACCGACGAACAGCGACAGGCGCGCGCCGTGGATCACCCGTGAGTAGATGTCGCGACCGGACTGGTCAGTGCCGAACCAGTGTGCCCAACCGGGCGGATGAAAGGCGTCGCGCGGAACGATGGCCAGCGGGTCGCCGTGCGCGAACAGCTGCGGTGTCAGCGCGGCCACGATCACCAGCGTCAGGAAACCGATGGCCAGGCTCGCACCCAGACGGATCCGACGGGGTCGACGTTGAGTGCGCAGCGGCAGCGCCGGGCTCTCCAGAATCAGATCGCTCATGCCAGGGTTTCCTTCTGCCGTGGGTCGATCCACTGGTACACCAGGTCGACCAGAATGTTGGCCAGCACATAACCGGCCGCGACCACCAGGCTGATGCCGATGGTCAGTGGCAAGTCCTGCAGTTGCACCGCTTGATACAACTGACGGCCCAGGCCCCTGCGGGAAAAGATCACTTCGATCACCACGGCGCCGCTGATCAGCGCGCCGATCGCCCAGCCGGACAACGACACGCCGGGCAGCACGGCATGCCGCAGTGCGTGCCTGAAGCGTACCGCCGCGTCGCTCAGGCCACGGGTGCGTGCGGTCAGCACGAAGGGCTGGTCCAGGGTCAGTTCCAGGGATTCGCGGGTCACCTGGCCAATGAAGCCGGCCAGCGGCACCGCCAGCGCGATCGTCGGCAGCACCAGGGTCCGCCAGCCGTCGCTGCCCGCCGGTGGGAACAGGCGCAAGCCGAAGGCGAACACCGCCAGCAGCACGATGCCCAGCCAGAAATGCGGAAGGGCCGCGCACAGGGTTTCAGCCAGGGACGCCAGGCGCCCGACCCAGCTACGGCGACCGGCGGTGAACACGGTCAGGGCCAGCACCAGCAGCCAGGCCAGCACCAGTGCGCTCAAGGTCAGCTGCAGGGTCGGCCCGGCCTGCTCGGCCAGTACCCGCGTAACCGGCATGTGCTGGGAATAGGAAACCCCCAGGTCGCCCTGCACCAGGCGCACCAGATACAGCCCGTACTGGACCGCCAGGGGCCGATCCAGGCCGTACTCGCGGGTGACCTCGGCGACGGTCTCCGGGGTCGGGTTGCCGCTGGGTCCACCCAGGATGGCCTGTACCGGATCGCCCGGCATCAGGCGCAGGGCGAAGAAGGTCAGCGTGGCGACGGCCCACAACACCAGCAATCCTCCGCCAAGGCGCACGGCGGCGCGGCGGCCCAGACGAATCAAGCGCTGGCGACGGGGGTCCGGCGACGAAACGGTTAAAGATGTCGTGGTCATTTGTTCACCCAGGCGTCATAGAGGTAGGTCACCGCCAGCGAGGTTTCCAGACGAACCCCCTGGGTCGTCTTGTAGATGCCCAGCCGGGTGCTTTGCGGGTAGGTGGTCAGTTGCAGGTACTGGCTGGAGGCGACGGCCTGCGCCTGGTGGTACAACGCCTGGCGTTGGCTGGGGTCTTGGGTGGCCAGAGCCTGTTGCACCAGCTCGTCGAACTGCGGATCGCTGAAGCCTGCGGTGTTCTGGTGATAGCCGCCCACCCCAGCAGGCTGGATGAACGCGCTGCTGAAGATGATCCGCAGCACGTCGGCGGTGTTGGTGTTCCAGTAGCCAACGCGGATGTCGTAATCCCAATCGGCCTGGCGCTTGGTCGCCTGCACATCGCTCATCTGCTCCATGATCAGCTCGATGCCGGCTTGCCGCGTGGTGGCCTGCACCTGCTCCCACAGGGTGAATTCCGACGGCGGCGTGCGATTGCCCAGCACCACCGTCACCTGCAGGCGCTTGCCGTCCTTGAGGCGATAGCCCTCCTCGTCACGGCCGGTCCAGCCGGCCTCGTCGAGCAGTTGCGCGGCGCGCGCCGGGTCGTAATCCTGGGCATGTTCGAAGTCGGGACTGTAGAAGCGGGTGGCTTTGCTCAACGGACCACCGGCGCGAGGAAACTCGCCGAAGTAGACGCTTTTCAAGGCACCGTCGATGTCGGCGCTGCGCACGAAGGCTTCACGCACCTTGATATCGTTGAACGGCGCGCGGCGGATATTCAGCGTGCCGTTAGTAGGGTTGCCGGGGCGCTGGGCAATGATCAGTTGCAGGTCCGGGTTGCGGCGTGCCGCTTCGTGGGATTCGGGCGGCAGGACTTCGATCACGTCCACTTCACCGGCCTGCAGTGACGCGAACCGTACGGAAGGCTCCTGGATGAACTTCCAGACGATGCGATCCAGGTACGCGGGCCCCTGATGCTGGGCCGTGGGCGGCGCCGAGTTGTAGTGCGGGTTGCGTTCGAGCACCACCTGGCTTTGCCGGTCCCAGCGCGCCACCTTGAACGGGCCGGTGCCGACCGGGCTTTCGCAGTTGACGTCGCGCGGACGCAGCAGCGCCTGGGGCGATTCGATACCGAGGAACCCCTGCGCCAGCACTTCCAGAAACGCCGCGTAGGGTGTGGCCAGGTGCACCTGAGCGGTGTAGGTGTCGAGCACATCGGTGCGTTGGTACTGACGGATGTAGCCGCCCGCGGTGCTCGACTGGGTCTTGGGGTTGGCCATGTGGTCGAGGTTGGCCTTGACCGCTGCGGCGTTGAACGGCGTGCCGTCGGTGAAGCGCACGTCATCGCGCAGGTGGAAGGTGTAGGTCAGGCCATCGGGCGAAATGTCCCAGCTGTTTGCCAGCCAAGGTCCGATACGCCCCTCGGCGTCCATCGACACCAGCGAGTCGAGGACTTGCTGGGCGAGAAACACTTGCGGCATGTCGCCGGCGACGTGCGGGTCCAGGCAGGTCGGTTCGCGGTCGGTGGCATAGATGAGCGTGCCGCCGCTGACCGGGGTTTTGGTGCGTGCCGCAGCGGTGGGATGGTTGTCACAACCGCTCAACAGGAAGCTGACGGCTAACAAACTGGCCCAAGCGATGCCGCCATGGGGTGTTGCAGAAGAACGCGGATGAATGTCTGGCATGGGTCGGGCTGCGCCTTGTGTCGATGCTGAAGCTCACAAGGGGTGATTGCACAAGCCATGCCGACTGCCCCACCCCGCAGTTGCGGGGCTTTGCGGGTTTTGCTGGATGGACTGACGGGGCAGTTTGTTGAAGGGGTGTTGGCTGGCGGACAGTTGTCGGGGAGAAGCTGTCTCTGTGTTGCAGATCCGGTTTCATCGGTGAATCGAAAACCGTCTTCGCGGGCAGAGACCCGCTCCCACATGGGCTGGGCGCGATGCATGGGGTTTGGCTGTGGGATGCAGGGTAATGGCTACTGGATGTGTCGTGGCCGAGGGCGCTTTCGCGGGCAGAGACCCGCTCCCACATGGGCTGGGCGATGCATGGGGTTTGGCTGTGGGATGCAGGGTAATGACTACTGGATGTGTCGTGGCAGAGGGCGCTTTCGCGGGCAGAGACCCGCTCCCACATGGGCTGGGCGATGCATGGGGTTTGGCTGTGGGATGCAGGGTAATGACTACTGGATGTGTTGTGGCCGAGGGCGCTTTCGCGGGCAGAGACCCGCTCCCACGGGGGTGCGGGGGAGTTTCATCCCTGTGGGAGCGGGTCTCTGCC
>NZ_JASCPM010000082.1:0-6386 GCF_029960215.1 Pseudomonas sp. PS01301
CCCACAGGATCTGCTTCCACAGGGCCTGCTATTACAAAGCCCCCCACAAGGTTCTCTCCCACAATGAATGCATGTACACCGCTTCATTGTGGGAACGGGGCGGGCGGCGAGCCCTCTGCCCGCGAAGAGGCCCTACGGATCAACCCATCAGGCCAGGCTTTTGCTGACCACTTCGTAGACGTCGCTGGACAGCGGGCCTGAGGCCAGGATTCGCTCCAGCTCGGCTTTCATCAAGGCCTGACGCTTGCTGTCGTACTTTCTCCAGCGGGTCAGCGGCGACAGCTGGCGCGAGGCGATCTGCGGGTTGAGGGCGTTGAGTTCGATCACCAGATCGGCGAGGAAACGGTAGCCCGAGCCATCGGCGGCGTGGAAGTTGATCAGGTTCTGGCCAGCGAACGCACCGATCAGCGCACGTACCTTGTTCGGGTTCTTCAGAGTGAACGCAGGGTGCTGCATCAGCGCCTTGACCCGCGCCAGCCCGCCCGGCAAACCACTGGCCGCCTGGACGCTGAACCACTGGTCCATGACCAGCGGGTTGTCCTTGAAGTGCTCGGCGAACGCTTGCAGCGCGCGGGCCTTCTCCGCTTCGAACGGCGAGTTGACCAGTACCGCCAATGCCGTCAGGCGTTCGGTCATGTTGTCGCAGGCATCGTATTGTTCGAGGGTAGCGGCCAATACTTCCGGGCGCTCACTGAGCATCAGGTACGACAACGCGATGTTCTGCAGCGCACGGCGGGCGAAATGCTCCTTCTCGGCCACGTACGCCGTGCTCCGGGATACTTCGCGGTTGGCCTGATAGCGCGCCCACAACCCATCGAACAGGCCATCAGCCAACTGCTTGCGGGCGAACTCGCGGGCGGCATGGATCGCATCGACGTCGGCGATCTCGCTGATTTCGGCCAGGTACGCCTCGCTGGGCAGCGAGAGCATCTCGGCCACCATGGCCGGGTCCAGCTCGGTGTTGTCCAGCACGCTGGCCAAGGCCGTCAACAGACGCGAATCCATCACCAGCGACTCGCCGCGCTGGTACTGGCCGATCATTTCCTGCAGCACCTGCACAGACAGTTGCTGGCCCGCATCCCAACGGTTGAAGCCGTCAGTGTCGTGCTGCATGAGGAACATCAGCTGGTCACGGCTGTACGGGAAGCTCAGCTTGACCGGCGCGCTGAAGCCGCGCAGCAGCGACGGCAGCGGTTGCTCGGCGATGTCGACGAAGGTGAAGGTCTGCTCGGCTTCGGTCACCGCCAGTACCCGGCTGGTGCCGACGGCCGTGGCTTCGTCGGCCAGACGCAGCGGCAGCTCCTGGCCGCTGGCATCGAGCAGGCCCAGCGCAACCGGGATCACGAACGGCAGTTTCTCGACCTTGTCCGGGGTCTCTGGGCAGCTCTGGCGCAGGGTCAGGCTGTAAGTGCGCGCCTGGGCATCGAAATGCTCGCTGACCTGCAGGCGCGGCGTGCCGGCCTGGCTGTACCAGCGCTTGAACTGGTTCAGCTCGACACCGTTGGCGTCTTCCATGGCGCGGATGAAATCATCGCAGGTCACGGCTTGGCCATCATGACGTTCGAAGTACAGGTCGCTGCCCTTGCGGAAGCCTTCGGCGCCCAGCAGGGTGTGCAGCATGCCGACCACTTCCGAACCCTTCTCGTATACGGTCAGGGTGTAGAAGTTGGAGATCTCGATGAAGCTGTCCGGGCGCACGGCGTGGGCCATGGGGCCTGCATCTTCGGCGAACTGGTGGGTGCGCAGGTAGGCGACGTCCTGGATGCGCTTGACGGTCGGCGAATGCATGTCGGCGCTGAAGCCTGCATCGCGGTAGACGGTGAAGCCTTCCTTGAGCGACAGCTGGAACCAGTCGCGGCAGGTCACGCGGTTGCCCGACCAGTTGTGGAAATACTCGTGGGCGACGATCGCCTCGACGCGCTGGTGGGCGGCATCGGTGGCGGTTTCGGCGCGAGCCAGCACGGCGCTGGAGTTGAAGATGTTCAGCCCCTTGTTTTCCATGGCGCCCATGTTGAAGTCGTTGACCGCGACGATCATGAAGATGTCCAGGTCGTACTCGCGGCCGTAGGCCTCTTCGTCCCAGCGCATGGATTTCTTCAGGCTGGTCATGGCGTGGGCGCACTTGTCGATGTTTTCCGGCTCGACATAGATGCGCAGTGCCACATCGCGACCGCTCATAGTGGTGAAGCTGTCTTCGACGCACCACAGGTCGCCCGCCACCAGGGCGAACAGGTAGGCCGGTTTCTTGAACGGGTCTTCCCAGGTCGCCCAATGCCGTCCGTCTTCCTGGGGGCCGTTGCCGACCGGATTGCCGTTGGAGAGCAGGATCGGGTACTGCTGCTGGTCGGCGATCAACGTGGTGGTGAAGCGGCTCATCACGTCGGGGCGGTCGAGGTAATAGGTGATCTTGCGAAAGCCTTCGGCTTCGCACTGGGTGCAGAACATGCCGGTGGACTTGTACAGGCCCTCCAGCGCAGTGTTGGTTTCGGGGTGGATGCGCACGCTGGTGTCAACGGTGAAGGCATCGCTGCGCGGTTGCAGGGTCAGACTGTCCGCAGCCAGCTGGTACTGATCGGCCGTCAGGTCAGTGTCGTCGAGCTTGACGCCCAGCAGCTCCATCAACTCGCCGTCGAGCACCAGCGGCGGCAGACCGGCCCCACGCTCCGGGTTGCGACGCATGACCAGTTGCGCATGGACCAGGCTGTGATCGTCGAACAACTCGAAGGTCAGGTGGGTCTCGTCGATCAGATAATCGGGCGCCTGATAGTCTTTCAGGTAGATCATTTTCGGTTGTTCGGTACGCATGCCAAAACCCTTCTACTGATGCACGGCCAGTTGGTAAGCCGTGTATTTGCGAATATTGATGACGCCGGAATCGAATATCAGGTATTGACCCTTGATGCCCAGCAACGTGCCTTCGGCGACGGGGTTCTTGTCCAGGTTGAAGCTGGCGATCTTGCTTGGGTAAGTGTGCACCGGATAGCGGATCTCGATCGGTTCGACATCGTTCAGTGCCTGGATCGCCTGCAGACCGAAGCGGTCCTGGAGCATATGAATACCAGCGGCGCAGCTCTCGAACAATTGTTCGCGGATCGCCACCAGATCCACCGCCGGGGCGTCGCCCTTGAGCAGCGCGCGCCAGTTGGTGCGGTCCGCCACCTGGGAGCGGAACAGGTCTTCGACCAGGCCCGATTGCTGTCGGGTCGCCACGCGCATGATCGGCAGCGCCTGGCTGGCGCCCTGGTCGAGCCAGCGGGTGGGCAGCTGGCTGGCCCGGGTGATACCGACCTTGACCCCCGAAGAGTTGGCCAGATAGACCACATGATCGGTCATGCAGAACTGCTCGCCCCAGGCCGGATCGCGGCAGGTGCCGGCGTCGTAGTGGCATTTTTCCGGGGCCATGATGCACACGTCGCACTGCGCCAGCTTGGTCATGCACGGGTAGCAGTAGCCCTGGCTGAAACTGGTCTTGGTCTTGCGACCGCAATTGACGCAGTGGATGGCGCCGAGAAATTCAAGGCGTATCCGGGTGCCGATCAGGGGGTTGGCGGCTATCTGGGTTTCGCCCAGACGCAGCTGGTATTGCACCACCGGCGCTTCGAGGCGCGCGGACATCTTGCTGGCCGAACCGCGGCCAAGCTCTTGCAGGGTGTCTTGCGTGAAGAGATCGCTGGTCAATGGATCGAGTCCGACTTGAACAGGATGTTCTCGATCGGCGCGGACTTCGAGGCGCATTCCTGCGGGCCCATGTAGCCGGTGCGCTGGTCTTCGGGCAGGTTCTTGGCTTCCCAGGCGATGATCGCCTGCAGGGTCAGTTCCTTTTGCTCGGCGGTCAGCTTGCGGCCGTCGGACCATTTGCCGATCTCGACCGCCAGCTTCAGGCTTTCGTAGATATCAGGGGTGATGTTTTCGATCATGTGGGCGAATGACGACATGCGGAAGCCTCCAATGGATGCTGGCATTTTAAACGCTGTGCCGGGTGCGTAAAGGGAAATCCCGGCGGCCCTTCACGCAACCGTGCCTGCGGGGGTCAGCCGGGCGGTGAGGAACTCCAGCAGGGCATGCACCTTGGGCAGGCTTTCACGGCTTTTCAGCCACACCAGGTTCATCGCCAGGCCATCGGTGGCCAGTGGCGCCAAGACCTCGACCAGGGCGCCGCTGTCCAGATGGCGCTGTACCAGCCAGGTCGGCAGTTGGGCGATGCCCTGCCCGGCCAGCACCGCCATGACCTGCCCTTCGCCATCGCCGACCGCCACGTGGGGATGGATGATCCGCCGCTCCATGTCGCCGGCCTGGCGGCCCTTGAAGTACCAGGGATAGACCGAGCCATCGGTCTGCCCATAGCCGACGCAGCGGTGCTGTTCCAATTCTCGCTCGCCTTGGGGCGTGCCGTGTTCGCGCAGGTAGGCGGGCGCGGCGCAGAACACCAGGCGCTGGCGACCGAAGAAGCGCCGCCCGACGTTGCTCGGCCAGGCATCCGAGCCGCCGATGCGCACGACGATGTCGATGCCTTCCTGGGCGGGGTCGACGAAACGGTCCGAGAAGGATATGTGCGGCTGCAGCCGGGGGTGCTGGGCGGCGAACTCGAGGATCAGCGGCAGCACGTGCAGCCGACCGTAGGACGCCGGCAGGTCGATGCGCAGGCGGCCATGGGGTTCGCGCTGTTCGGCGCTCATCGCCAGCTCGACTTCTTCCAGGTCGGCGAGCACGCCGGTGCAGGTGCGGTAGAAGGTCTGCCCCGCTTCGGTCAACGCCAGGCGCCGTGTGGTGCGCTGGAACAGCCGTACGCCGAGCCGCGCTTCCAGGCGCGCCACGCTTTTGCTGACCGCCGAGTTGCTGAGGTTCAGGCGTTCGGCGGCAGCGGTGAAACTGCCCAGGTCCGCGACGCTGACGAAGACATCGATGCCCTTGAGGCGCTCCGAAGAAAACATAGCCGCTCCGATTGGTGAATTCAGTTCAATTCACAAGGTACCAGATGACCGGAATATGCCGGAGATTCTTCAATAGACTATTGCAAAATCCTTCCGGAGTTAAGTTCGATGCCTTCTTCCCCTATCGCCGGGGCCGTGCCCTCGGCTTCGGTCAACACCGCCTCGGGCATACAGATCCTGATCATGGCCGTGGCGGCGTTCATTATCGTGACCACGGAGTTTCTCATCGTTGGTCTGCTACCCAGCCTGGCGCGCGACCTGGATATTTCCATTGCCCTGGCAGGCCAGGTGGTGACCCTGTTCGCCTTTACCGTGATGCTGTTCGGACCTTACCTGACGGCGCGTCTGGCGCACGTCGAGCGCAAGAAGCTGTTTACCCTGATTTTGCTGGTGTTCGCTGCGTCCAACGTGTTGGCGGCAGTGTCCACCAATATCTGGGTGCTGGCCATCGCGCGCTTCATCCCGGCCCTGGCGCTGCCAGTGTTCTGGGGCACCGCCAGTGAAACCGCAGGGCAACTGGCTGCGCCGGGGCAATCGGGCAAGGCAGTGGCCAAGGTCTATCTGGGCATTTCCGCAGCCCTGGTGTTCGGCGTGCCGCTGGGCACCGTGGCCGCCGACCTGATCGGCTGGCGCGGCAGCTTCTGGGTACTAGCCGGGGTGTCGTTGCTGATCGGTGTGCTGATGCACCTGGTGATGCCGAAGTTGCCAGGCTCGCCGGTCGCTGCGGCCGGCGAGAAGCAGACGGCGATCTTGCGTCAGCCGCGCTTTCTGGCCCATGTGCTGCTGTCGGTGCTGACCTTTACCGCCATGTTTACGGCTTACACCTATCTGGCGGATATCCTGGAACGCCTGGGCGGTGTGCCAGCGGGTCAGGTGGGCTGGTGGCTGATGGGCTTCGGTGCGGTGGGCATGCTGGGTAATCACCTGGGCGGCAGCATGGTGGACAAGCGTCCGCTGGGCGCCATGGTGGTGTTCCTGGTGGTGCTGGGTGCGGGCATGACGGCGGCCGTGGCGTTCGCCGAGCAGCGTGCCTGGTTGATCGCTGCGCTGATCGCCTGGGGCATCGCGTACACCGCGCTGTTCCCGATCTGCCAGGTGCGGGTCATGCAGGCCGGTGCCAAGGCTCAGGCCCTGGCGGCTTCGCTGAACATCTCGGCGGCCAATGCGGGTATCGGTCTGGGCGCCATTCTGGGTGGCCTGGGCATCCGCCAGTTCGGCCTGGACTCCCTGGGTTTGCTGGCCACCGGCATGGCAGTCCTGGCGTTGATCGTGGCATTGCTGATGATCAAGCGCCCTGCCACCGCGAAGTAATTGCATCCGTGTAGCAGCGGCGCGAGCCGCGTCCGACCCTAACGCGGTCTTCCTGGCGTACCGCGCTGACCGCCGACGCGACTTGCGCCGCTGCTACAGGGATCGCGGTGTCGGTGGGTAGGCGGTGTGTCTGTAGCAGCGGCG
>NZ_JASCPM010000083.1:0-6100 GCF_029960215.1 Pseudomonas sp. PS01301
TGGAAGAACAGCTCCCAGAAGTAGAGGCCGTTGGCGCCCTTGAAGTCCATGAACGGCTGATTGCCGGACTCGGCCAATGCCGGCTCGGGTAGGTGCTGGGTTTCCCAGGACAGCAGGTTTTCCAGGGAGATGTTGGCACGCTCGATCAGGTTGCGGGCGAACAGGGTGTTCATGCGTATCGGCTGGCGATCAGCATTGTTCTGGTCATTACTGGCGATGGTGGAGCCGGTGAAGTCGATGTACTCGGCAGTGCCCAGGGTCGCGTTGGTGTAGTACGAGATTTTCGGGGCGATCAAGTGGGCGTCGTCGCCGACGGATTCAAGCTCGATCTCTGTAGCTTTGATGGCATGGCCTATGCTGGTGCTGCTGGAGCCCCTGATCTCTCTGATGTGCACACCGTGGATGATCGTGAATTTCTTCTCGGAGCCTGGCCAGGCAACGTCCCAATCCGGGTACAGGGTTTCAGGGTCGATGTTGATGGTTATCGACTGCGAATGCTGGGTGGGCAGCAGAGAGGCGTAAGCCGGACCTACCTTTAGATCGACTTTACTCTGACTGTTGACAGGCGTGGGATCAAGCATTAAGTCTGGGCGTGCGAGAAACTGTTGAAACTGTAGTTCGCCGCCTTCGAATACAGGGTCACTGAGAGCGGGATCACCGTACCAGTGAGAAATATCCACCCTCACGGCTTTACCCGTCTCTGCCATGAGTTGGCGCATCACCACCATGTTTACAACCATACCCTCCAGGTTTGTTCGCCCTAGAACAGGAGTAATCCTCAAGTCCTGGTATATAAGGTCGTTCCAAAGGAAGGGATAGTGACGGCCAGAAGGGAGGGTGGCGATTAAATGTCCTATAAGAGGGAGCATGAGCCTGCCTGAAGTCGCTTGAATATATGAGTTGGGACCCAGCACTCCCCACTCCGATTCATCGTCTTCTGGCAAATTCAACTCAATGACGTAACTTTGCAAGCCGGTACTGACCAGTTTGGCGCTACGCTTTCTTGTGAACCCCGTATTGATTCGGGTCGTGACTTTGATTTGCCGCTTCGCCTCGTCCCACTGAATGTCGTTGCCGTTGGTGGTGTTCATGATACGCCGCTGCCAGCCGGCATAGTCCCAGCCTGTCACGCCATCGGTTCCAGCATGGGGGGACGTAGTCTTGCTAGGAAGCTTGAGTCGGATCGATGCCGCCGTTACGGGAAACTGGAAGCGCCCGGCATTGGTAGTCGCCGCAGCGAACAAGATACCGATGCGCATCACCAACCGAGTATGGGGCCCTTTGTCTTCAGCACCTGAGCCATCCACCAGACCGCGATTCGGAAACAGATTCACGCTGTTGAAGTTCTTGTCGATCTTCATGGTTTTCAGCAAGCGGTATTTGTCCGAACTGCCATCGACACTACCGGTACCTTTGACATAACCGGCATACATCGCCAGGAACAACGCTTCGGGGTTGGTTGAGGTATCGACGACCGCAATCGAGTGAACATCCAGAAGGCCAGCCGCCGTGGTGATCGCCGCTCGGTCTGCCTCGGTTTCCATGTAGCACTGCGGTGCGCTCCAGCTGTCGTCGTACTTCTTGTACGTCAGGTTCAAGCGCAGCTTCGATGTCGCTTTGGGTTTGGGCAGGTTGCGGTGTTTGTACGTCCCGTCGCCCTCCGGCTCAACGGCTTCCAGATCACCGCTGCCTGCCGGGTCGACGCTGTCGATCATCTCGACCCAGGTCACGAACAGCCGGTTGTTGAAATACACCGGACGGATGGTTTTCTCGATCGCGGCCTCCGAGATCGGCAGGTTGGCCCGTTTCCAGTCCGACCAGGCGCCGGGCTGCGGGTTGTCCTGCTTGGGGCCCGCGGTGCCGGACAGGTAGCTGCGCTCGGACATGTTCACCGAGCGCCAGTAGTAGGCACCCTCGGCGCGGGACTTGCCGATGAAGTAGTAGTTGGACTCCTTGAAGTCGGTGCCGGCAATGTAGCCATTGATGATGGTCAGGTTGGCCACTTCCTCGAAGCTGGCCAAGTAGGCCTGCACCGCTTCCTGGGTGGTGTCGATGCTGATGCGGTTCTGGTTGATGTCGTTTTCCAGCTGTTGGAAATACGCCGATTTTTTCATGCGCAACGACGGGTCGATGTAAAGCGACGGGTACCAGGCCAGTTGCTGGTTGGCGGCCCACAGCGGGTATTGGTTGCGCTGGTCGCGCCACTCGGTTAGTAGCGCCTCGCTGAAGCGCACGTCATCGTAGCCTGGCTCCATGCCCAGCAGGGCGCCGTTGATGTACTGCTGCAGGCTGGCGATGGCGCTGGCCACCGGGCTGGTTTCCACCGCCTGGGTGACCTGGGTATCGAGCAGCAGGTACTCGTACAGGTCGTTTTCGGTGCGCAGTTTATCGGTGAGCCCGAGTTCCTGCAGGGTGGTGTCGTTGGGCACCAATTCGCCCAGGTAATAGGCGACGAGGGCGTCGCGAAAGCTTTCGTTGAGGGTTGCTGCAATGGTCATGGAATGGATTCCTGTGTGGTGGTTCAAGGGTTTTTTGGGTGCCAGTGAGAGCCTCTTCGCGGGCAGAGAGCTCGCCGCCCGCCCCCGCTCCCACAAGGATTTTGTGAACACTTTGAATCCTTGTGGGAGCGGGGCTCTGCCCGCGAAGGCGGCGCTGCGGTCACCCCGGAGGCGTTAGCGAACAGCCGCCATCGCCGCCTGGCCTACCGCCTGCCAGTCAGCCTCTGGGCTGTCGGCCGTCAGCGAGCAGGCTTGCAGCAGGGTCGCCGCGTTCAGGCCGGTTTCGAGCGACACGGCCTGCGCCCGGCGCAGCCAGTCGATGTGCGCAACGGTCTTGGCGGTCTTCTGCGGCAGCAGCTCGGTCAGCAGCGCCACTTCGGTTTCGCGCCAGCCCAGCAGGGCCGCGAGCGCGGCATTGCAGGTTTGCGCCTGCACCGCCAGTTGGCGCTTGCCTGGGCGCTTGGAAACCAGCGCGTTGGCCTGTTCCAGGTAGCCCAGCAGGCGTTCTTCGGGTTGCCCCAGGGTGTCGAACAAGCCGTCGTAGGCTTTGAACGCTCGCAGGTTGTCCAGGCTCAGCGGCCAGAGCTTGGCAGTGTCCAGCCAGGCCGGATTGACCAACAAGGTACGCAGCGCCTTGGCGCCGATGCCGACCCAGCTCAGGGCCTTGGCGCAGGCGCTGACCTGATGCAGCTGGGCCAGCACCGCGGCAATGCCGGCTTCGCTGGCCTCACCGGTGGCAGGCCAGGCCTGCAGCACGCCGACCAGCAACTGCTGGGGCGAAACCTCGGCACAGCGACCGACCAGCACGGCCAGTTCCGGCAGCAGGGTGGTGTGTTCCTGCAACAGGGCTTCGACCAGGCGCTGTTGCTGGGTGAGGGCATCGAGCAGAAATTCGCTCAGCGCGGTAATGGCGGCAGCTTTGTCAGTGTCCGTCAGGCCCTGATCTGTGACCAATGCAGTCACTTTGGCCACCAGTTGCTCCGCGTCGCTGTCTTCCACGGTGAGCGCCGGGGCATTGACCAGACCATGCGTGTCGATCACAGGCGCAGCACCTTTGCCCAGCTCGGCGAACCAGTCGATGGCTGTGCCTGGGGTTTTGACAGGCAGCTTGAGGGCAGCAACAGCGGCGGCCGTCACGACCTGGGCCCGCGTGTCGCCGGCCAGTTGTTCCAGGCGTTCAAGCAGGCTGGGTGCGGCTACCGGAACCGGGCCGGCGTCCACCATGTCGCGCAACTTGGACACGGTCAGCTTGTTATCCTTGAGCCAACGCACCGCCCAATCCAGCTCCATCAGCACGTCGAGGATGTCCTTGCCGTCAGACTCGAGCGCCTTCAAACGACCGCTGGCGACCAGGGTGCGGTAGGCACTGCCACCCAGCAGCTCGGTCAGTTCGCAGCAATCGTTGACCGACAGGCCGAACATCTGCGCGATGCGCGCCTGACGGTACAGCGAGGAAAGCACAGCGAAGGAGCGTCGCAGCGGCGTCACATGGGTCAAGGTTGCCTTGGCGATACGCTCGAACTCGATGCCGGGCTGAACGTTAAGGCTGGCGCACAATTGCGCGATGGTTTTTTGATGCGCTGGATCTGCGGAGTCCAGACTAAAGGCTCCGTTGTCGATGATCAGCGGGGTGTCGAACAACACGGGGGTGTTGAACACCGCATCCAGTTGCGGGACCTTGCCGCTGCTGGCGTAAGGCGACACGTGGTACATGAACGCCGCAAAGGTTTCGGCATCGACGCGATACTGCTCGTTGAAATGGCGGTAGGCGCCCAGGGCGCGCAGGGTGTTGGCGTTGATCTCCAGGTTGGCGTTGGCATCGCCTTCGCAACGCATGGCGGCGGTGATCAGCGTATCCAGTTGAGCGAAAGGCAGACCGGTGACCTTCTGCAGACGAATCATGCGCTGCAGGCGGTCGAAGCGTTCCAGGCTGGTGTTGGTCAAGGACCACTTGCCGCTGGCCGGCTCCTGCACCAGCGCCATGGCGTTGTTGTAGTTTCCATAGCCACGAGTGCCGGGGTCGCTGCCGCCCACGCCGTTGACGTAGCAGGCGCCGTAGTGATTGGGCTGGGGGAAAGGTTTGGAGTACTTTGTCCCGTTTGCCGCCCGGTTGGCGTTGATGAAGTGAGCAGACTTGATCGGAGCGTGGGCCTTTACGGCCAACAAAGCTTCGGCCTGTTCGCTGTCAAGCGAAGTGGCGCGCAGGAATCCATCCAGCGCCGTCATGGGGTTCATGGCAGCGGAGCGTAGCTCGATGCCATAGTGGTCGCGGAAGAACGCTTGCTCTTCAGGGGCAAGCGCGTAGTCGTCCTCAGGTACGAATGTAAACTTCCATTGCGCCAGCCGCAGGGGGCCAGGTTGCCAGTCCTCAAGAGCGGACCAGGATTGGGCAGTGATGGTGACATCGCAGCGGCAGCCGTTCGCTTCAGTCAATAAGGCTTCGTCATCGGTGTATTGGATTTGTAGCGATTTCCCAAAGCCAATATTGGTCTCCACGGTTTGGTTCATAGACCGCTTTCTTATAGCGGGCAAATCTCGCATGTACAGCTTCAGCAGTAGTGGTTTAGTGGCGCCTTGAGCGTCTGAAAATGCCAGCGACGCGGACGTTTCGGCATCATCAGAAGCCCATATAGTGGTGAGTGCTGCAGGCTCAACCGATGTCACACTTGCCTGCGTCGGCAGCAGATAGGCCGTCATGTGCTTGCGTAGCGCTCCGAAGCTTTCCCCGGAAGGTGCGAAAAACGATGCGTTACCCAACAAACTGCGCAAGCCAATATAAAAATGGCTGAACAACGAAGGTGCCAAGACGATCTTCTGCAAGCTGGGGCTCAGACCGCTGAGCGCAGTCAGCGCGGCGCCTGCGTCGGTGGTTACATGGCCAAAAGGCTGGCCCTTTCCTGGGCCGGTCACGCTGACCCGATAGCTCAAGGCTCCCAGCGCAGGCTTCTCCCCACCCAACGCGAGACTCACCTGCTGATGCGCGAAGTGATACGGAAACACGAACGGGTGTTTCTTCTCGGCCAGCAGTTGATGCACCGGCCGCACATCGTCTTTTTCCTGCTGGTACTTGTTGATGCCCTGGGTCAGCACGTCATTGACCAGGTCCAACATGGGCCGGCTCTGGTAGGTGCTTTGCTCGTCGATCAGCATCTGGTCCAGGTCCGGGCGGCGCACCGCCAGCGGGATGCGCAGTGGCGAGGTGGAGGCGCCTTCGATCTTTTCGGCGGCAAAGCGGCGCAGCGAGCCCAGGTAGGCCACTGATCCGTCCATGGCTTCGATGGCGCCGACCTTGCAGAACTGGTCCCAGTTTTCCTTGAACAGGTTGGGGTAGCTGGGGCCGACGTTGACCAAGGCGCGCACGCCGGTTTGCGGAGCGATCAGCGGCAGGCTGCGGCCGGACGAGACCTGCTCTTCACGGAAGGAGCGCGCGATCTGGTTGGCGTAGCACATGGCATTGTCGTAGGCCAGGTCGCCGTCGGCGTCGCTGAGGTTGCGCAGTCGGCTGGTGAATTCGAGCTTGGGCTGGCGGATGATGTCGAACACCGAGCTCATGCCCATCTGCGGCATGGCGTCGGCGAAGCTGAGGCGCCCGGCGATGCGGG
>NZ_JASCPM010000084.1:0-5986 GCF_029960215.1 Pseudomonas sp. PS01301
GGCAGAGCCCGCTCCCACAAGGTTAAGCGTTCGGACATCACCCTGTGGGAGCGGGCTCTGCCCGCGAAGAGGCCAAACCTGCCGCTTACAAAATCCGCACGCGCAGCGAACGGCCCTTGATCTTGCCGCTGTTCAGACGCTGCAGCGCCTGCTTGGCGATCCCGCGTTCCACGGCCACGTAGGCCTGGAAATCGAAAATGGCGATCTTGCCGACCTGAGTGCCGGGAATGCCCGCATCGCCGGTGAGTGCGCCGAGGATATCGCCCGGACGCACCTTGTCCTTGCGTCCGGCACCGATGCACAGGGTGCTCATCGGTGGCAGCAGCGGCTCGCCGCCCTTGGAGGTCAGGCTGTCGAGCTCGGCCCAGGCCAGTGGCGATTTCTGCAACTGCTCGATGGCCTGCGCCCGATGCGCCTCGGCCGGAGCGACGAAGCTGATCGCCAAACCTTTCTCCCCGGCGCGACCGGTACGGCCCACACGGTGGATGTGAATTTCCGAATCGCGCGCCAGTTCGACGTTGATGACCATGTCCAGGGCATCGATGTCCAGGCCGCGGGCGGCCACGTCGGTCGCCACCAGCACCGACGTACTGCGGTTGGCGAACATCGCCAGGACCTGATCACGGTCGCGCTGCTCCAGGTCGCCATGCAGCGCCACGGCGCTGATGCCTTTGCTGGTCAGGTGATCGACCACTTCCTGGCACTGCTGCTTGGTGTAGCAGAACGCCACGCACGACTGCGGGCGGAAGTGACCCAGGGCACGCACCACGGCGGCCATGCGGTCATCCGGCGAAATCTCGTAGAAACGCTGCTCGATCTGGCTGTCGGCGTGCAGGGCCTCGGCCTTGACCTGCTGCGGATCGCGCATGAACTTGGACGACAGCTGCTTGATCCCGACCGGGTAGGTGGCCGAGAACAGCAAGGTCTGCCGGCGTTCCGGGGTCTGCTCGATGATGTCGGCGATGGCGTCGTAGAAGCCCATGTCGAGCATGCGATCGGCTTCGTCGAGTACCAGGGTGTTGAGCCCGTCGAGCACCAGCGAGCCCTTGCGCAGGTGCTGCTGGATGCGTCCCGGTGTGCCGACGATGATGTGCGCGCCGTGCTCCAGCGAAGCGATCTGCGGGCCGAACGACACGCCGCCGCACAGGGTCAGCACCTTGATGTTGTCTTCGGCACGCGCCAGGCGGCGGATTTCCTTGGCCACCTGATCCGCCAGCTCGCGGGTGGGGCACATGATCAGCGCCTGGCAGCCGAAATAGCGCGGATTGATCGGGTTCAGCAGGCCGATGCCGAACGCGGCCGTCTTGCCGCTGCCGGTCTTGGCCTGGGCGATCAGGTCCATGCCTTTCAGAATCACCGGCAGGCTCTGCGCCTGGATCGGCGTCATCTGGGCATACCCGAGGGATTCCAGGTTGGCCAGCATGGCGGCGGACAAGGGCAGCGTGTTGAAAGCAGTGGCAATGGTGGTCACGGGACGGGCCTGCAAAACAAAATGTCGCGCAGTGTATCAGCCCCGTGACCTTTCGCCCTAAATCTGCTTAGGCTCTGTGTGAAAAGCCACTTTTCACACAGACCCTAGTGCTCAACCGGAGGTTCCTGACGAGGTGCGCGCCGTCCATCGCTGTCGGACAGCTGCACGAAGATCCCGGCGGCCAGCATTGCCATCAGGCCGATGGTCAGGAAGGTCGCCTGGAAAGCACCCAGCACCGTGTCCACGCCCTCGTTGCCCAAGGACGCGGTGAAACCGCCCAGCAGAGCACCGGCGCAGGCCACGCCCAAGCCCAGGGAAAGCTGCGCCACCACCGACAGCAGACCGTTGCCGCTGCTGGCGCTTTCGTCGTCCAGGTCGATCAGGGTCACGGTGTTCATCGCCGCGAACTGCAACGAGTTCACCGCGCCGAGCAGGCCCAGCTGGGTCAGCAGCAGCCAGTAGGGGGTAGTTTCCGAGACCAGGCCGAGGCTGGCCAGCAACAGGCCCAGCAGCAGGGTGTTGCCGGTGAGCACGATGCGATAGCCGAAGCGCTCGATGATCGGCCGGGAAAACGATTTGGCCACCATGGCCGCCGCCGCCAGCGGGATCATGCTCATGCCGGCTTCCGACGGCGAGTGCCCCAGCGCCACTTGCAGCAGCAAGGGCACCATGAAGGGCAGGGCGCCGCTGCCCAGGCGCGCGAACAGGTTGCCCAGAATGCCGATGGCGAAAGTGCGCGTGTGGAACAGTTTCGGCGAGAACAGCGGGTTGTCGATCTTGCCTGCACGCAGCCAGTAGGCGGCCAGACAGGCCATGCCGACGAACAGCAACAGCATCACCCGCAGGTGCGGTAGATGCAGCTCACCCAAGCCTTCCATGGCGATGGTGATAAGCACCATGGCGGCACCGAACAGCAGGAAGCCGATACCGTCGAAGCGCGTGCGTTCGGCGCCGCGCAGGTCGGGCACCAGGTTCCAGACCGCCCAGCAGCCCAGTGCGCCCACCGGCAGGTTGATGAGGAAGATCCAGTGCCAGCTCAACCATTCCACCATCCAGCCGCCCAGGGTCGGCCCGAGCAGGGGGCCGAGCAGCGCTGGCACGGTGATGAAGCTGAGGATGCGCACCAGCTCCGAACGCGGGTAGGCGCGCAGCACCACCAGCCGCCCCACCGGCAGCATCAGGGCACCGCCCAGGCCTTGGATCACCCGGGCCACCACCAGCATCGCCAGGCTTTGGGACAGCGCGCACAACAGCGAGCCGATGCTGAACAGCATAATGGCGCTGAAGAACACCTTGCGCGTGCCGAAGCGGTCGGAAATCCACCCGGATGCCGGAATCAGCAGCGCGACCGTCAGCATGTAGGCGATGATCACCGATTGCATGCGCAACGGGTTTTCCGCCAGGTCGCTTGCCATGGCCGGCAGCGCGGTGTTGAGGATGGTGCCGTCCAGGGCCTGCATGAAGAAGGCAATGGCGATGACCCAGGGCAGCCAGCGAGCGGTAACGGGATCCAGTGTTGGGCGCGTGGACATGGGGCCTCTTGTTGTTTGAGGTTGATGATGAATGTTCATGGCCAGCCGGTAGGAGGGGGCATCGGCCGCAAAACATGCACTGCGGTGTAGCTGACACTGCGCGGTGCATTTTTCGCGGCCACGGACCGCTCCTACAGGGTCAACAGCAATCGCTTCACCAACGCGCCAGGGAGCAAACTGGAATGGGTCTGGCGCTCGCCGTAGGTACTGGTCGAGAGAATCAGCTCGCGCTCGGCCGTCAAGGCTTCCAGCTGGTCACCCAGGACACTGTAGACGCTGTCGTCGAAACGCATGGTATTGACCGGTGCAACGATGTGACCGTCCTCCACCCAGAAAGTGGCAAAGCGGGTCAGCCCGGTCATGCGCGCCGCTGGCATGTCGGAGTAGTTCAGGTACCACAGGTTGCTGATGTACAGCCCGGTTCCGAGGCGTTGCAGCACGTCGCCCACGGGCAGGTCGCCTGCTGCCATCTGCAGCGCGCCCGGCATCTCCGAGTTGTCCGCGCCGTTGCCCTGCAAGCCGTATTCGGCCGCGCTGCGCGAGTCCACCAGGCGCTCGGCGGCGAGCCCGTGGCTGACCAGCGAAAGGTCCTTGCGCGGATAGCCTTCCTGGGAAAACGCCGGGGTCAACGAACCGCTGACGCGCTCCTCGAAGCTCACCTGCGCGCTCAACCGGGCTTCGCCTGCATACAGTCGTTGCAACGGGCTGTTCTTGCTGGCGATGGCCTGCGCCGAGAAGCCGCCCCAGCCCAGCATGCCGATGATTTCATCCAGCGCAGCCGGTGCCAGGTAGGCGCGATAGGCGCCCGGTGGCAGCACCTTGAGCGGACGGCTCAGGTGGTCGAGTTGCTCGCGGGCCTGGGCCAGGCGGTCGGCGAAGGCCTGTGCCTGCCACTGCTGGCCGGCGTAGTTGGCCTTGACCGCTTCGCCATTGGCATGGAACAGGCTGAAATCGAAATTGAAGCTGTTGGCCTGATGCCAGCCAGTGGCCCCGTCGCTGTTGGCGAAACCCCGGCAGATCGTGCCCGCGGCATAGATGCCGACCAGGTCCAGACCACGGGCCGCCGTACCGATCTGCTCGACGACTTCAGCCGCATCGGGCAACGGCGTGTCGTCGACATGGCGCGTCTGCCACTGCGAGGTGTTGAGTTGCAGGTAGGGGTCCGGTTGCAGCAGCGGCAGGGTCTGGCTCAGCTGGTGCACGGCCTGGGCCAGACGCTGCTGGTCCACCTCCAGATCCTCGGACAGGGTCAGCTGCAACTCGGCCTGGCGGCCATCTTCGATCAACTTCAGCGACACCGTAGCCTGGGCCACCTGTCCCGCCTGGCGCACCTTGGCATGGTTGAAACGGATGAAATCCGAGGCTTCGGCGTTGTAGCTCAGGGTGAAGCGCTGGCTCGGGGCGACGGTGTGTTGCAACCCTTGCACCAGTGCCTGGAAATGCTCGGCGTGATGGCTCATGCGGCACCTCCGAACACGTCGATCTGGCTGAACACGCAGCTGGGCGATGCATGCCCTACACGGATCACCTGGTTGGGTTCGCCCTTGCCGCAGTTGGGCGTACCCAACACCTGAAGAGTGCTGGCGTCGCCGACCGCCCGCAGGTTTTTCCAGAAGCTGGCGGAGATACCCCGATAGTTGGGGTTCTTGACCACGCCCTTGAGTTCGCCGTTCTCGATCAGTTGGCCCCATTCGCAGCCGAACTGGAATTTGTTGCGTGCGTCATCGATCGACCATGAACGGTTGGTGGACATCAGGATGCCGTGATCGATGCCGGCGATCAGCTGCGCCTGGCTGTGCTCGCCCGGTTCGATGTTGAGGTTGGCCATGCGATCGATCGGGGCCCGGTTCCAGCTGCTGGCACGGCTGTTGGCGACGCCGTCCATGCCGCTGCGGTATTGCGACAGGGCGCCGCCCAGTGGGCGCACCAGCACGCCATCGCGAATCAGCCACTGCTTGCTGGCTGGGGTGCCATCGTCGTCGTGTGCGTAGCTGGCCAGTTCGTGCGGGATATCAGGGTCGAAGGTCACGTTGAGCAACGGCGAGCCATAGCGCAGGAGGCCGAAGTCCTCGACCTTGACGAAGCTGGTGCCTGCGTAGTTGCGCTCGTCGCCCAGAATGCGGTCCAGCTCCAAGGGGTGACCGATGGATTCGTGGATCTGCAACATCATCTGGTCGGGTGTCAGCAGCAGGTCACGCGGACCTTGCGGGGCATTGGGCGCCAACAGCAACTGCAGGGCCTGGTCGGCGACCTGGCGACCGGCGCCGACAATACCGCAGCGCTCGATCACGTCGACACCACCTTGCTGGCCGAAGTTGTCGCGGCCCAGGCTGCGGGTCTGGCTGTCACTGCCGTCGAAGGCCGTCACGCTCAGACCGGGGAAGACGAAGCGCTGCGCCTGGCGAATCTGCGCGCCGGCGTTGTTGAGGTAGATCTGTTCGACATCGGTGATGCCCAGGCCGGCATACCAACTGACCAGCCGCGGATCGTCCGGCACGCGGGCGGACTCGTCGGCGAGCAATTGGTAGCAGTCGGCGAGGTTGGGAAAGGGTTGCTGCAGGTCAGGCGAGAGGTAGTCGAAGCGGGCATCGGCCACGGGCTGCTCGCGCAGGTCGAGCAGGGCATGGGCGGAGATGCCGCGGGCCTGGCTCTCGGCACGCTCGAGGGCCTGTTGCAGACCGGTTTGGGACAGGTTGCCCGTCGCGGCATAGGCTTCCACGCCGTTGACGCGCACGGTGATCATCACGCCTTCGTCGCTGCTCAGGCTGGGCGGCTCGGCGATGTTCTTGCGCACCGCCAGGTGTTGGCTGGATTGGCGCACATGGCGTAGGGAGAAGAATTCGGCGTGAGTGCGCAGGGCGGCGAAGCGTCGTTGCAACAGCGCGGTGGAATCGAACATTCAGAGGCCTCTGTGGTGGGGCAGTTTCGGCCCCTTCGCGGCTGCTAGCCGCTCCTACGGAGGAAACGCGATCCCATGTAGGAG
>NZ_JASCPM010000085.1:0-5925 GCF_029960215.1 Pseudomonas sp. PS01301
GCCCTGCGGTGTATCAGGCAGGCCGCAGTGAGCCCTTCGCGGGCAGAGACCCGCTCCCACAGGCATATATCTGCTACACAGGCATACATCTGCTCCACAGGCATACACATACAAATGCCCTCTGCCAGAAGGACAGTGCCTGCGGTTATTCCAATAAAAAAGGGGCCGGAGCCCCTTTTTTCAGTGCAACCGCGCTTCAGTCGAACAGACCAAAGGTCGCGTAGCTGAACCACGACCGGCTCTTGCCTTCTTCGGCGTTCGGCTGCTGTTGGTCGGCGGTGCCGCCGTCTTCAGGGGGCAGCAGTTCCTTCGGAATGGCGTCGCGCGCTTCCTGATACTGGCGTTGCACATCTTGGTTGGCGCGGGTTTCGCCCGGTGGCAGCGGGTCGGTGTTGGAGCCGATCCAGCCCAGGGTGGCCTTGGAGATCCACGAGCGGTTGTCCGCTTCGTCCTGCTGAGGCACGAACTTGCCGTCTTCCAGGCTCGGGTGGTCCGGATAGTTGGCCTTCAACGTTTCCAGGGTGGTGGCCGCCAGATCGTCCAGGTGCAGACGCATGTAGGCTTCGGTCATCACCGCCAGGCCGTCGCCGACGGACGGCGTTTCCTGGAAGTTTTCCACCACGTAGCGGCCACGGTTGGCGGCTGCGACGTAGGCCTGACGGGTCAGGTAGTAGTCGGCCACGTGGATTTCGTAGGAGGCCAGCAGGTTGCGCAGGTAGATCATGCGCTGCTTGGCATCGGGCGCGTAGCGGCTGTTGGGGTAGCGGCTGGTGAGCTGGGCGAACTCGTTGTAGGAGTCACGGGCAGCGCCAGGGTCACGCTTGGTCATGTCCAGCGGCAGGAAACGCGCCACCAGGCCACGGTCCTGGTCGAACGAGGTCAGGCCCTTGAGGTAATAGGCGTAGTCGACGTTCGGGTGCTGCGGATGCAGGCGGATGAAACGCTCGGCAGCCGACTTTGCCGCTTCGGGCTCGGAGTTCTTGTAGTTGGCGTAGATCAGCTCGAGCTGCGCCTGGTCGGCATAGCGGCCGAACGGATAACGCGACTCCAGTGCCTTGAGCTTGGCCGTGGCACTGGTGTAGCTGTTGTTGTCCAGGTCGGCCTGCGCCTGCTGGTACAGCTCGACTTCGCTGAGGTTTTCATCGACCACTTCTTTGGTCGAAGAACAGGCCGCGGTGAGTCCGAGGATGGCGATCAGCAGCAGGTGTTTCACTTGCATGGCGGCTAGCGTCCCTATAAACGGCCGCTGTCTCGGGCGTGGCCGTCCTGTTATGATGAGCACCCCGTGGAACCCCCGGGGCAAAAGACGCCGTATTTAACCACAAGCGTGCAGCCGAAACCAAAGGCTGTGCCGCCGCCTAGTCCGAGCATGTCCGAGATCATACAACTTCGCGCAGAGGTACCGTCCGATTTGGGCGGACAACGCCTCGACCAAGTCGCCGCCCAACTATTCGCAGAGCACTCGCGCTCGCGCCTTTCCGCCTGGATAAAAGAGGGCCGCCTGACCGTGGACGGGGACGTTCTGCGTCCGCGCGATACCGTGCATGGCGGTGCCCTGCTCGAGCTCAATGCCGAGCAGGAAGCCCAGGGTGAATGGGTGGCTCAGGACATCGACCTGGACATCGTCTACGAAGACGACCAGATCCTTGTCATCAACAAGCCGGCGGGCCTGGTGGTCCACCCGGCCGCGGGTCACGCCGACGGCACCCTGCTCAATGCCCTGCTGCACCATGTGCCGGACATCATCAACGTACCGCGTGCCGGCATCGTCCACCGTCTGGACAAGGACACCACCGGTCTGATGGTGGTGGCCAAGACCATTCAGGCGCAGACCCAGTTGGTGTCCCAGCTGCAGAGCCGTTCGGTGAGCCGCATCTATGAATGCATCGTCATCGGCGTGGTCACCGCCGGTGGCAAGATCAACGCGCCGATCGGTCGGCATGGCCAGCAGCGCCAGCGCATGGCCGTGATGGAAGGCGGCAAGCAGGCGGTCAGTCATTACCGCGTGCTCGAACGCTTCCGCTCCCACACACACGTGCGTGTGAAGCTGGAAACCGGCCGGACCCACCAGATTCGCGTACACATGTCGCACATCAACTTCCCCTTGGTGGGCGACCAGGCGTACGGCGGCCGCTTCCGCATCCCGCCCGCGGCCAGCGCGACCATGGTCGATGCACTGAAAACCTTTCCGCGCCAGGCCCTGCACGCCCGTTTCCTGGAGCTCGACCATCCGACGACCGGTGAGCGCATGGGCTGGGAATCGCCATTGCCCGACGACTTCGTCTGGCTGCTGTCGCTGCTCAAGCAGGATCGCGAGGCCTTCATCGGGTGACCACTTTCGCGCAGGGCCTGTTGCTTCCCGACTGGCCAGCTCCGGCTTCGGTCAGGGCCTGCGTGACCACCCGTGAAGGCGGCGTCAGCCCGGCGCCGTATGACAGCCTGAACCTGGGCGCACACGTTGGCGACGATCCTCACTGCGTGGTGCAGAACCGCCTGCGTCTGACCGCTCACTTCGGCATCCTGCCCGCCTGGCTGAACCAGGTGCACGGGGTGCGAGTGGTCGGAGCCGACCCCAGTCGCGTGCTGGAAGCCGACGGGAGCTGGACCGCTACGCCGGGAATCGCCTGCACATCGATGACCGCCGACTGTTTGCCTGCGCTGTTCTGCAATCGCGCCGGGACCCAGGTCGCCGCCGCCCATGCCGGTTGGCGCGGGCTGGCGGCCGGCGTTCTGGAAGCGACAGTGCAGACGTTCCGCGAGCCGCCCGAGCAGCTCATGGCCTGGCTCGGGCCGGCCATCGGTCCACGGCGCTTCGAAGTGGGGGCCGAGGTACGTGAGGCCTTCATGTCCATCCATCCGCATGCTGCCGATGCATTCGCGTCGGGTGCGGCACCTGGCAAGTTTTTGGCCGACATCTATGCCCTGGCGCGGATTCGCCTGGCGGCGGCGGGAGTGACGGCGGTGTATGGCGGGGGATCGTGCACCGTGGAAGACGAGCGCTTCTTTTCCTATCGCCGCGCATCGGTCACCGGGCGATTCGCTTCACTGGTGTGGCTGGAACCCTAGCTTCGCAGCCAATGGCCCCTCAGCGAGCCCAGTGTGGGAGCGGACTTGCGCGATAGGCGGCGAAGCGGCCAGCACTGACACAACCTACCCAGACCTACAACCCCCATCCTTGAATCTTCCCCAACACCCCCCATCTAACTGTCATCCCCGGCAGGTTTTCTTCATCAGGTGTGTCCATCGCTCCGGCCTGCCCCTTTCAGGAAGGTGACTCATGCGTATAGACCGTTTAACCAGCAAGCTTCAACTCGCGTTATCCGACGCACAATCCCTGGCCGTTGGCATGGACCATCCTGCCATCGAGCCCGCGCACCTGATGCAGGCGCAACTCGACCAGCAGGGCGGTTCGATTCGTCCGCTGCTGATGCAGGTCGGTTTCGACGTCAACAGCCTGCGCAAGGCGTTGAGCAAAGAGCTCGACCAATTGCCGAAAATCCAGAACCCAACTGGCGACGTCAACATGTCCCAGGATCTGGCACGCCTGCTCAATCAGGCTGACCGGCTGGCGCAGCAGAAGGGCGATCAATTCATCTCCAGCGAGCTGGTCTTGCTGGCCGCCATGGACGACAACAGCAAGCTCGGCAAGCTGCTGCTCGGGCAGGGCGTCAGCAAGAAAGCTCTGGAAAACGCTATCAGCAACCTGCGTGGCGGCGAGGCGGTCAACGACCCCAACGCCGAGGAGTCGCGCAAGGCGTTGGAAAAATACACCGTCGACCTGACCAAGCGCGCCGAGGAGGGCAAGCTCGACCCGGTGATCGGTCGTGACGACGAGATCCGCCGGACCATCCAGGTGCTGCAGCGTCGCACCAAGAACAACCCGGTGCTGATCGGCGAACCCGGCGTGGGCAAGACCGCCATCGCCGAGGGCCTGGCCCAGCGCATCATCAATGGCGAGGTGCCCGATGGCTTGCGTGGCAAACGCCTGCTGAGCCTGGACATGGGCGCGCTGATTGCCGGCGCCAAGTTCCGCGGTGAATTCGAGGAGCGCCTGAAGTCGCTGCTCAACGAACTGTCCAAGCAGGAAGGGCAGATCATTCTGTTCATCGACGAACTGCACACCATGGTCGGCGCCGGCAAAGGCGAGGGCTCCATGGACGCTGGCAACATGCTCAAGCCGGCGCTGGCCCGAGGCGAACTGCACTGCGTAGGCGCCACCACGCTCAACGAGTACCGCCAGTACATCGAGAAAGACGCAGCGCTGGAGCGGCGCTTCCAGAAGGTGCTGGTCGATGAGCCGAGCGAGGAAGACACCATCGCCATCCTGCGTGGCCTCAAGGAGCGCTACGAGGTTCACCACAAAGTGGCGATCACCGATGGCGCGATCATCGCAGCCGCCAAGCTGAGCCATCGCTATATCACTGATCGCCAGCTGCCCGACAAGGCCATCGACTTGATCGACGAAGCGGCCAGCCGTATCCGCATGGAAATCGACTCCAAGCCCGAGGTCCTGGACCGCCTGGAGCGTCGCCTGATCCAGCTCAAGGTCGAGTCCCAGGCCCTGAAGAAGGAAGACGACGAAGCCGCGATCAAGCGTCTGGAAAAGCTGACCGAAGAAATTGCCCGGCTGGAACGCGAATACGCCGACCTGGAAGAGATCTGGACGTCGGAAAAAGCCGAAGTGCAGGGCTCCGCGCAGATTCAGCAGAAGATCGAGCAGTCCCGTCAGGAGCTGGAAACCGCGCGTCGGCGTGGCGACCTGAGCCGCATGGCCGAATTGCAGTACGGGGTGATCCCGGACCTGGAGCGCAGCCTGCAGATGGTCGACCAACATGGCAAAAGCGACAACCAGTTGCTGCGCAGCAAGGTCACCGAGGAAGAAATCGCCGAAGTGGTGTCCAAATGGACCGGGATTCCGGTGTCGAAAATGCTCGAAGGCGAGCGCGACAAGCTGCTGAAGATGGAAAGCCTGCTGCATCAGCGCGTGATCGGCCAGGAAGAGGCCGTAGTGGCCGTGTCGAACGCGGTACGCCGTTCGCGTGCCGGCCTGTCCGACCCGAACCGTCCAAGCGGCTCGTTCATGTTCCTCGGCCCCACCGGCGTGGGCAAGACCGAGCTGTGCAAGGCGCTGGCCGAGTTCCTCTTCGATACCGAGGAGGCAATGGTGCGCATCGACATGTCGGAGTTCATGGAGAAGCATTCGGTGGCCCGCCTGATCGGCGCACCGCCCGGGTACGTGGGGTATGAAGAAGGCGGCTACCTGACCGAAGCGGTCCGTCGCAAGCCGTACTCGGTGTTGCTCTTGGACGAAGTGGAGAAGGCGCACCCGGACGTGTTCAACATTCTCTTGCAGGTGCTCGAGGATGGACGTTTGACCGACAGTCACGGCCGCACCGTCGACTTCCGCAACACCGTGATCGTGATGACCTCGAACCTGGGGTCGGCGCGCATCCAGGAGCTGGTCGGCGACCGCGAGGCGCAACGCGCAGCGGTCATGGATGCAGTGACCAGCCATTTCCGTCCGGAGTTCGTCAACCGGATCGACGAGGTGGTGATCTTCGAACCGCTGGCGCGCGATCAGATTGCCGGGATCACGCAGATCCAATTGGCCCGCTTGCGCAGCCGTCTGGCCGAGCGCGACCTGAGTCTGGAGCTGAGCGACGAGGCGCTGGATAAACTGATCGCGGTGGGCTACGACCCGGTGTATGGCGCGCGGCCGCTGAAGCGCGCGATCCAGCGCTGGATCGAGAACCCGCTGGCGCAGCTGATCCTCTCGGGCAAATTCCTGCCGGGGACCTCGGTGCAGGCGTCGGTAGTGGATGATGAGATTGTGTTTGCTTGATTGATGAGGGTCAGTGAGGCCCTCTTCGCGGGCAGAGCCCGCTCCCACAGGAACGTTGCATACCTGTGGGAGCGGGCTCTGCC
>NZ_JASCPM010000086.1:0-5487 GCF_029960215.1 Pseudomonas sp. PS01301
GACCGAGATCAGCCAGGAGGCCGACATGCGCAACTGTTTTGTCGAGATGGGCGCCTGGGAAGAAGACACCGAAAAGCGTTGGTAGGGCTTACGTTGGTTTTTGGTTCCATTGCTCCCCAAACCCCAACTTCACCGCTTCGGTAAAGGCTTCCATCGTGTTGGCGATGTTCTCGAAGCGATAGCGGTAGTTGCGCGCCGGCGGCACTTCGGTGAGGCCGAACCCCGGAAGGTCGGGCGCGATGACGTGATAGTTGGCGGCCGCAAGCTTCGGGATGAGATCGCGGAACATGTATGACGAGCCACCGAAGCCCATGAGCAGCAGCACCTGCGGGCCTTCGGCGGGTCCGGCCTCGCGGTAGAAGACGCGCACGCCGTCGACGACAGCATAACGGTATGCGACCGGCGTGCTTGCTGCAGCGGCTGCTGGAGCCGCTGTGGGTGCAGCGTGCGAGGCGAGCGATGCGCCCAGGCCAAGACCGATGGTCGTTGCGACCAGTCCGGCGCTAAGAAGGCGACGCGCAGAGCGAAGCCAGTTGAACGTGTCGAATGAATTCATGCTGGTTCCTTAAAAAAGTGTGGGTGCCGCGTTGGATTCAGCGGCGTTGGATCAACTCGATTCGGTAGCCGTCGGGGTCGTCGACGAAAGCAATCACGTCGGGCTCGCTGCCATCCGCTGGGCGGCTGCTCAGTGGACCGGCGGGCCGGCTGACGCTCGCGCCGAGCTGCTTCAAGCGCTCTACGGCGGCATACACGTCATCCACGGCCAAGGCGATATGACCGTAGGCGTTTCCACGCTCGTATTCGCTGCGACCCCAGTTGTGGGTGAGCTCGATCACGCTGTGATCGGCCTCACTGCCGTAGCCCAGAAAGGCGAGCGTGAACTGGCCGTCCGGGTAGTCCTCGCGGCGCAACACGTCCATACCGAAAACCTCGGTGTAGAAGCGCAGGGAGCGATCCAGGTCGCCCACGCGCAGCATGGTGTGCAGAAGGCGGCTCGGCAGTGCTGCCTCAACTTCGGGTGTCACGTCTGTGCTCCTTGAAGAAGCGGCGCCGTCGGTCTGTGCCGGCGGCGCCGCCTTGAGAGGTCGTCCGGCGCACCCACGATCAGCGGGTGCACCTGCTGCTTAGCGCTGACTTCAGCTCAGTTCGCCGCCGAAGCGCTGCACGCCCTTGCCGGTGGCAAAGTTGTGCAGTCCGAAGCTCGGGAAGGTGCCGCGCAGGCCTTCGAACTTGCCGGTGGAATCGACCACCTTGTGCATGACGGTGAGCGAGACCTCGTCGATGCCCGGCACCTGGATGCCTGTGGCGGTGTCGACCGTCGAGATGCGGCTGCCGTCGCGGCTCATGAATTCATGAACCATCGTGAAGCTCGCGCGGCCGTCGACGAACTTGATTTCACTGGTGGCCTTGGCCCAGATCGGGCCGTCGAAGTCACCGTCGCCGGTGGCCAGGAAGGTTTCGATATGCGGCAGGTATTGCACGGCGGCGAAAGCGCCGATGCTGAGGGGCTTGGACATGATGCACTCCTAGGTTGGTGTTGGCCTGATGAATAGGCCGCGGGGACGGACGCTGCCGACGCTCGTCACGCCGGCAGCACCGGGATCACTTGCTGTTGCTCAGGCGGAAGCTGATCACCTTGGCAGCGTCCGTCTTGGAAGCGTTGACGACCTGCGTGTCGGGTGCGCTCTTGGGCTGATAGAACGTTTGACCCGTCAGATAGACGATCGGCGCTTCACCGCGCACTTTGACGCTGACCGCACCCTTGTCGTCGTATTCGTGGCGGTATAGCTTGCCGCCGCGCCGGCTGTCCATCACGTAGGGCGGATCGGCGTAGACGAACTCGGAGCCGGTGAACTGGTGGGACTCCAGCCAGGCCACGGCGTCGCCGTGGTGCAGCTCCAGGCCGGGCACGTCGAGCTGCTGCCAGACCTCGATCACCTCGGGATCAACGTCGATGCCGACGCTGCGGGCAGCGGGCCGCTTGCGCTCCAGGATGTTGCCGCCGCCCAGGTGCGTTTCGATGTACGTGTCGTGAGGCGGGATGTTGTTGATGATCGTCTGGTAGACGCCGGCACCGCCCTTGCCGCCGGGGTATCTCATGGCCTTCTTCCTGGAGTAAATCGGGACTTGGCCAGCATCGTCAGAAATGGCGATGCTGTCAAGGGAAGCCGGCCGGGCCTGCATCGTCAGAGCCGACGATGCGAAGCTGCTGGAGCGTCCTGCAGCACCGCCAGGAATGGCGATGCCGGATCGCTCAGTAGGTGGGGATGTAGACCACCTCAATGTCCACGCGCTGGTTCTCGCGCCGGCCCTCGGCCGTCGAGTTGTCTGCCACGAAATCGGCGGCCGATGCGAAGTTCACCATGATCTTGAGCGGCGAGACGCCGCGCGCCACCAAGTACGACCTGGCCGAGAGCGCACGGCGTAGTGCAAGGGCCTCATCGGCCGCGCTGGGCCGTAGTGTGCTGGTGCGCCCGCTGATGTAGATGATCGCCGCATTCCTAGCGTCGGCCAGCAGCTCCAGGGCCTCTGGCGTCGGCTGGAATGTCGCGCTGCTGTCGGGGAAGGACACCGATACGCCGGACTTGATCGGCGTGCCGAAGTTGCCGGCGTCGCCGGCGGCCAGTGCGCTTTGCGCGCTGACCAGGAACGCCAGAGAGAGGGCCAGAAGAACGGGTTTTCGCATGGGGCAGGACTCCAATCAGAAGAACAGGTAGCCGGCCTTGCTCATGGGGATGCGGATCAACCAGAGCGAGGCCAGGTGCAGCGGGTAATAGGCGTAGAAGGCCCAGCGCAGGCGCGGCACGCGCACATCCACCCGCGAGGCCAGGAAGAGCACCGGCAGGGCTGCCAAGGCCCACAGGTTGCGATTGACGAACCACAGGGCCGCGCAGGCCAGCACCGCGACCGCCGCGGCGGCCCAGCTCGGCCGGCGCGTGTACGACCACACCGCCAGGCCGAAAGCCACGGCCGGCCACCAATATTCGACCGAGCTGCCGCCGACCAGGAACACCACGCCGGCGGCCGCCAGGTGCAGCTTGCCGCCACGTTCGACCAGGTAAGCCGTGGCCGTGACGACCAGCAGCGTGAACATCACGTTGAGCGGCCACCAACCGGCGTACAGGCCGCCGAGGGCCACGAAGGGCACGGAGGCCAGCGCGCCGAACATCGCCAGGCGCGACATGGTGCGGCCGTACACGCCGCGTTCGAGCGTGCCCGGCCGGGCCAGGTTGTAGGCCAGGACGAACACGAAAAGGGGGAGCGCCACGCGGCCGGCCTCGAACAGCACCGGCAGCGTCGCGTTGAACAGGTACTTGTTGACGTGATCGCCGGTCATGAGAACCAGTGCGAGCCACTTCAACGCTTCGACGGTTCCATCAGGAATCCGCAGGGCCTTCATCAGCGCCGGCCCCCGCGAATCGCGTAGGCGCGCAGCACCAGGAAGATGATGTAGAGCGCTGGCAGTGAGAGCACGAAGGCGATGGGCTTGCCGATCCACGCCGGCAGCGCCCACAGCAGAAGGCCCAAGGCGAAGATCGGGCCGAGGCCCAGCAGAAGCAAATCGAGCTGGTTCTTGGCCTGTCCTTCCGCCCACTTGCAATAGGCTTGAAGCAACCGGCCGACGCCCAGCGTGTACCGCATCATGAAGGCGTGGAATTTGTCCATGTTTAGCCGCTAAATCGGAAGAGCCGGCCTACTCGGCCGACCCCTCGCGTGAAGTGTTGAAAGACACCGTGCGGGGCACGTAGCCGGCCACCGACACGCTGCGAGCTGCTGCGGCCGCTGGGGCGGCCTGCTGGGGTGCTGGTGCCGGCCTGGCCGCCGGCGTCGCCCGCTGGGCCACCGTCGCGGGCTGGCTGGGCGTCGAGGGCGTGGCCCCGGCCTTCGTCACGTCAAGCGTGACGAACCGAGCTTCGAGCCAATCGGCCCACTTCGACGCCTTGCGCATCAAGTCGGCCCGGTACACCGCGTTGTACTGCGGCGTGCGCGAGTGGTAGTTCGCCGCCTTCGTCCAGAGGTCGCCCTTGTCGTTGCGGATGTGCATCCGCAGCCGCCAGGCGGCCAGGTCGAACGAGTAGCAGCCGGCAGCCGCCACATCGTTCGCCGTGATGCCGTATCGGGCCAGGTCGCCCAGGTACGCGGTGTTGAACTGCATCGGGCCAACGTCATGCGTGCCATTCGAGTTGCGCACCCACTGGCCCGGCTTGCCGCCCTCTTTCTCGGCGACGGCCAACACGATGTTGACCGGCACCTCGTACTTGACGGCGGCCGAGATCGAGCAGACGACGCGCTCCTGGAGCTGCGGCGGCAGATCGGCGAAGAACGGCATGCCCTCCCCTCCCTCAGTTCAGCCAGGACTGACGGCGGCGCTCTTCGTCCTCGCGCCGGATGCGTTCGTTGTACTCGGCCAAGGCGCGGTCATAGTCGCGCGCTTCGACCCAATACCCGCCCCGCTCTGGCGTCCCGACATAGCGCGGCAGCGTGCCGCTGCTGGCGAAGTCGGTGTAGGCGTGGCCGGTGTAGGCCCCGCAGTAGTCAGGCAACTGGTTGCTGATGTACGTGCGCCCATCGTCGTAGCCGCCCGTCCACATCACCAACGTCGAGTTCAGCGACTGCGCGTCGCAACGGCCAGCGCCGCGCGAGATCGCCGACACGAGCGACTGCATTTCCGGCGTCTGGCTCGCCACCGGGCAAAGCTGGAGGAAGTTCAGGCGGGCGCGGATCGTGTCCGACAGCTTGCGCTTCGTGATGTTGAAGTACCGCGACAGCGACGGCGTGCATTCGCTCGGGCGCGTGCCCGACGACAGGCACAGGATCGCCTCGCAGGCCAGGCGCGTGTCGCCGGTCAGCACGTCTTGCGCGCTGGCCGTGCCGGCGGTCGATCCGAGGGCTGCCACGAGGGCGGCCAGGGCAAACAGTTTCTTCTTCATGGTTGGACTCTCCTTGGTTACGCAGTTGTGCCGTCGCGGCCTTGCTCGCGGTTGGCGAACGCAGCTACTTCGGACTCGGGATCGGCATCGGCGGGGCCGCCTGCCAGGCTGTTGTCGCCGAAGCTCGGCGCGGGCTGCTGGTCGGGCACGTCGATGTTCTCGGCCGTGCCGCTTCCTTGCGCCTTGATCGCGGCGGCGATCTTTCCGCCAGTGGTGTCGGCGATCCGCTCGGCTGCGGCTTCGCGCAGGCTCGCGGCTTTGGCCTTGGCAACATCGGCGGTTCCCTTCGCCAAGTTCGCGCCGGCGTCGGCGGCGATGCGGCCGGCCGTGCCGAGGGCCGATGCGGCCGATGCGAGCAAGCCGGGGCCGGTGCTGCCCGGTGCGGCCTGCTGCCCTTGCCCTGCCCCGCCGGCGGGCTTGGGTTCGTTCTTGGGGTTTGGGGAGCAATGGAACCAAAAACCAACGTAAGCCCTACCAACGCTTTTCGGTGTCTTCTTCCCAGGCGCCCATCTCGACAAAACAGTTGCGCATGTCGGCCTCCTGGCTGATCTCGGTC
>NZ_JASCPM010000087.1:0-4812 GCF_029960215.1 Pseudomonas sp. PS01301
GGCTTGCGCCGGTGCTACAGGGGCATACCACGATCCCTGTAGCAGCGGCGCGAGCCGCGTCCGGGCTCGAAAAACCCAAAAACTAAACCCTCAAGGCGTTTATCAGTCCTACCCTTGTTGGTAGTACCCCCTGTGCTCGCGGGAGCACGCAGTCTCAAGGAGCCCGCAATGACGCGCCCACGTAAAATCGTCGCCTGGACCCTGGGCAGCCTGTTGGTCCTGCTGCTGATAGTGGTAGTGGTGATCGCCACCTTCGATTGGAATCGAATCAAACCCACGCTCAACGAAAAGGTTTCCGAAGCCTTGCATCGTCCCTTTGCCATCAATGGTGACCTCGCCGTGCATTGGCAGCGTGAAGAGGATGAAGGTGGCTGGCGTGCCTGGGTGCCGTGGCCGCGTTTCGTCGCCCAGGACATCACCCTGGGCAACCCCGATTGGTCGTCGAAACCTCAGATGGCCAGCCTGCAGAAGGTCGAATTTCGTCTTTCCCCACTGCCGCTGCTGGCCCAACGCGTGGTCATACCGCGTATCGACCTGACCGGTCCCGATGTCTCTCTGCAACGTCTGGCCGATGGTCGCGCCAACTGGACCTTCCAGTTCGACGAAAAGGACCCCGACGCCGAGCCGTCCAAGTGGGTAATGGACATTGGCTCCATCGGCTTCGACAAGGGCGTGGTGGCGTTCGACGACCAGACGCTCAAGACTTCGGTCAAGGTGTTGATCGACCCATTGGGTAAACCCATTCCGTTCAGCGACATCGTCGGCAGCGGTGCGGCCAAGAAAGTCGCCGACCAAGGTGCCAGTGCGCAGGACTACGCGTTCGGTTTCAAGGTCGATGGTCGCTACAAGGACTTGCCGCTCTCGGGCTCGGGCAAGATCGGCGGGCTGTTGGCGCTGCAGGACGCTTCCCGGCCGTTTCCCGTGCAGGTCGATGTGCGTATCGCCGACACCCGCGCTGCGGTTGCCGGCACTCTGACCGATCCGCGCAACCTGGGCGCGCTGGATTTGCGCCTGCGCCTGAGTGGCAGCAGCCTGGGCAATCTCTACCCACTGACCGGCGTGACCCTGCCGGATTCTCCCGCGTACGAAACCGATGGGCACTTGTTGGTCAAGCTGCACGAGCCTGGCGGCGCGTCGTTTCGCTATGAGGATTTCAACGGCAAGATCGGCAACAGCGACATCCATGGCAACCTGGGCTTCGTCGCCAGCCAGCCTCGGCCAAAGCTGAGCGGCGCGCTGGTGTCCAACCAATTGCTGTTCGCCGACCTCAAGCCGTTGATCGGTGCCGACTCCAATGCCGAGCAGAAGGCCCGCGGCGGAGCGAGCAAGCAACCGGCCGGCAAGGTCCTGCCGGTGGAAGAGTTCAAGACCGACCGCTGGCGCGCCATGGACGCCGACGTCGAGTTCACCGGGCGCAAGATCGTCCACAGCGAAGACCTGCCGTTCACTGACCTGTACACCCATGTCGTGCTGGACGACGGCAACCTGCGCCTGGAACCGCTACGCTTCGGCGTGGCCGGCGGCAAGCTCGACGCACAGATCTCGCTGAACGGCCGCACCACGCCGTTGCAGGGTCGGGCCAAACTGACCGCGCGCGGCTTTCAGCTCAAGCAACTGTTCCCCTCGTTCGAACCCATGCGCACCAGCTTCGGTCAGCTCAACGGCGACGCCGACATTGCCGGCACCGGCAATTCGGTGGCGGCGCTGCTGGGGACGGCCAATGGCAATCTGAAAATGCTCGTCAATGATGGCGCGGTGAGCCGCGACCTGATGGAGATTGCCGGGTTGAACGTCGGCAACTACCTGGTCGGCAAGATCTTCGGTGACAAGGAAGTCGACATCAACTGCGCGGCCGCGTCCCTGGGCATCAAGAACGGGCTGGCCAGCACCGATCTGTTCGTCTTCGATACCGAGAACGCGATCATCTACATCGATGGCACGGTGAATTTCAAGCAGGAACAACTGGACCTGAAGATCTCGCCGGAGTCCAAGGGTTTCCGTCTGCTGTCGCTGCGCTCGCCGCTGTACGTGCGCGGCCCGTTCGCCAAGCCCAATGCCGGCGTGCAGGCGGTACCGTTGTTGTTGCGCGGGGCTGGCATGGTCGCCCTTGGCGCGACCATCGGGCCGGCGGCAGGCCTGTTGGCGCTGGTGGCACCCAGCGGTGGTGAGCCGAACCAGTGCACGCCGCTGCTGCAGCAGATGAAGGCGGGCAAGGCACCGAAGACGGTACCTGGATCCTGAGCCGGTTTCTGTAGGAGCGGTCCGTGGCCGCGAACCAGGCGCTGCGGTGTGTCAATTGCATCGGGTCGCCTGTTTCGCGGCCACGGACCGCTCCTACGGGATGCAGGCAAAATGACCGGGCATAAAAAAGCCAGAACCTGAGTTCTGGCTTGGGACCTGCGACTGACGATTACAGCGCGTTGTAAATGTCGGCCATGTCGTCGGCGTGTTCTTCTTCCTGGGCCAGGATGTCTTCGAAGATGCGGCGAGTGGTAGGGTCCTTGTCACCGATGTACTGGATGATTTCGCGGTAGCTGTCGATAGCGATCCGCTCGGCCACCAGGTCTTCGTAGACCATTTCCTTGAGGGTGTTGCCTGCCACGTATTGAGCGTGGGAGTTCTTGCTCAGCAGGTCCGGGTTGAATTCCGGCTCGCCGCCCAGTTGCACGATGCGCTCGGCCAGCTTGTCGGCGTGTTCGGCTTCCTGCTCGGCGTGCTCGAGGAATTCATCGGCCGCAATGCTGGCCTTCAGGCCACTGGCCATGAAGTAGTGGCGCTTGTAGCGCAGCACGCACACCAATTCGGTGGCCAGCGAGCCGTTGAGCAGTTTGATGATCTCTTCGCGGTCGGCGTTGTAGCCTTCGGTGACGGCGCCTTGATCGACGTTCTGACGTGCGCGGGCACGCAGGTCTTGTACGGATGTCAGTTGGGAAGTTTCGAGGTTCAGCATGTTTATCTCCAGCTATACGGTTTGAGCCTTCTCGCTCTGTTGTTCCGAATTCGGAACCCGGCGGGATCGGTGCAGATGCGTCATTGCATGAATGTCGCTACAGGAATGTGAGTGGCGGCGGCGACGAAAAGTTTTATTACAAATGGCCTGGGGAGGGCCTTTCGTCAGCCGCCTGAAGCAGGATTACGGCGCGGTTTCGTTCAGCTTGCGCTGCTCGCAGGTCATGAAGCCCTTGGTCGCGACACGGCCAGAGCTGTCGAAGCTGACGTAGTAAGGCTGTTGATGGCCTTCACGGTTGAGGATGTAGTTGTTGCAAGTGCCATAGGCGGAGTTGGCGGTGCCTGCAACGACGGTCGACGGTGTGCCGCCGATGGCCAGAACCTGCTGCATGGTCATGCCTTTCTCGACCTGCTTGACCAGCGGTGCGTCGCGATAGGTCACGAAGTCCACCGGGTTCTGCACGGTGGTGTTCGAGGAACAGCCAGCCAGCGAGGCGATGACACACAGTGCAGCCAAGGATTGCTTGTACATAGGGAGTCGCTCCTTCGATGGGCCGAGAGTGGCCCCGTGCTGGTTTGGAGCGTGGTGAGGAGACGATAGTTCTGAAATTTTTCGCCCGCCGACTGGCTGGCCAGGCCGTCCACGGGCAGCCCACGCTGGAAAACAAATGACGCAATTTAGCCGGGGCCGCGCATGCGTTCGTCTACTGGCCCTTCGCTCGCAACGCTGGCAGACTGCCTGTCCTTTCGAATCGCTCGCTTCTGAGGCTTTATGCCCATGTTCTCTTCGCGTCAAGTGCTGATCGCCAGCTGGATTCTGGTGTTTGGCGGCCTTTTGCTGGTCTTGCCGATGCGCCTGCTGCCCAGCCTGTTGGCGGGCCTGCTGGTGTTCGAACTGGTCAACATGCTGACTCCGCAGCTGGAGCGATTGATCGCCGGGCGTCGTGCGCGGTGGGTGGCGGTGGCGCTGCTGGGCACTCTGGTGGTCAGCAGCCTGGCGCTGCTGTTCGCCGGCGTCATCAGCTTCGTCCTGCACGAAGCGGAAAACCCGGGTGCTTCGCTCAACAAGTTCATGGGCGTGGTCGATCGTGCGCGCGGCCAGTTGCCGCCCTTCATCGACGCCTACCTGCCGGCCAGCGCCGCCGAATTTCGCGTGGCCATCAGCGGCTGGCTAAGCAAGCACCTGAGCGATCTGCAGCTGGTCGGCAAGGATGCCGCGCACATGTTCGTGACCTTGCTGATCGGCATGGTGCTGGGCGCCATCATCGCGCTGCAGGCGATTCCCGATCCCGACCAGCGCAAGCCCCTGGCGGCGGCGCTGTTCGACCGTCTGGCGTTGCTGGTGCGGGCCTTTCGCAACATCGTCTTCGCGCAGATCAAGATTTCCCTGCTGAACACCTTCTTCACGGCCATTTTCCTGGCCGTGGTCCTGCCGATGTGCGGTATCAAGCTGCCGCTGACCAAGACCCTCATCGTGCTGACCTTCCTGCTCGGGCTGTTGCCGGTGATCGGCAACCTGATCTCGAACACCTTGATCACCATCGTCGGGCTGTCGCTGTCGATCTGGGTGGCCATGGCGGCGCTGGGTTATCTGATACTCATCCACAAGGTCGAGTACTTCCTCAACGCGCGGATCGTCGGTGGGCAGATCAGTGCGAAGTCGTGGGAGCTGCTGCTGGCGATGCTGATCTTCGAGGCAGCCTTCGGGCTGCCTGGGGTGGTGGCGGGGCCGATCTACTATGCCTATCTGAAGAGTGAGCTGAAGCAGGCTCAGTTGGTGTAGGGCTTACTGGCCTCTTCGCGGGCAGAGCCCGCTCCCACAATACCTGTGGGGGGGCGAGCATTGTGGGAGCGGGCTCTGCC
>NZ_JASCPM010000088.1:0-4546 GCF_029960215.1 Pseudomonas sp. PS01301
GGCTCTGCCCGCGAAGGCGTCCGGATGGGCGGTGCACAGTTTGAGAAAATGCTGTGATCTGGAGGACGTCTTCGCGGGCAGAGCCCGCTCCCACAGTGTGGCGGGGCAATCCCACAGGTTGGGGGTCCACTCTCACAGGGTGGGGTCAGCTCCCACCCGGTTGGTCCACTCTCACAGGGTGGGTCCACTCCCATAGAGTCAGGCCTGCACATGGAGTGGGGTCCTCACACAGGGAGGGGCTCACGCTTGAGGGGGTGGGCTTGCCGGGTTCAGACCTGCAGGACGTCATCCGCGCGGCCGCCGGCTTCCTGGACGACGACGTGGATGAAGTGCAGCTTGGCGATCACGGCCGGTGGCAGCACGAAGGGGTAGAAATCGGGCTGGCCCATGGCGCGTGACAGTTCGTTGAGCATGCCGGCCAGTTCGATCCAGGCGTTGACGAACGCGAGGAATGCCGGGCCGCTGGTATGGTCCGGGTCGTACAGGGTCGTCAGAGGGAACGGGGTGTAGTCCAGGTCCATTTCCTTGGCGCTCATGCCAAAGCCCAATGCCGTGTCGACGGCGTCCATCATGTGCAGGTAATGCGCCCAGGTTTCGGCCCAGTCTTCCCATGGATGCATGGTGGCGTAGGCGCTGACGAAGTTCTGCTGCCAGTCGGCCGGGGCGCCCTGATCGTAATGGCGCTGCAGTGCGTCGGCGTAGCTTTGGCTTTCATCGCCGAACAGACGGCGGTAGTCGGCAACCCAATGGGTGTCGGCGATCAGACGATCCCAGTAGTAGTGCCCTACTTCGTGTCGGAAGTGTCCGAGCAGCGTGCGGTACGGTTCGCGCATCTGCACGCGGACCTTTTCCCGATGGGCGTCGTCCGCTTCCTTGATATCCAAGGTCACCAGGCCATTGGCGTGACCGGTGGTGGGCGCGTTACCGTTCATGTCGGTGCCGATGAAGTCGAATGCCAGGCCGGTGTCTTCGTCTTCGGTCTTGGCGATCACCGGCAAGCCGAGGTTGATCAGTTGGGCGATCAGACGGCGCTTGGCGGTTTCGACCTTGCGCCAGTGTTCGGGGTTTTCCGGGACACTGAGGTCGGGGATGGTGCGGTTCAGGCTGCACGCGGTGCACAGGGCGGCGGCGCCCTTTTCTGCCGGCACCACCCAGTTGCAGGCTGCCGGGGTATCGAGGTTGGCGCAGCGACGGAAGAGTCCGGCGTCTGGCGCGGCGTGCAGGCGCCAGGTGCCCGCTTCGGGGCCGGCGTCGAGTGTGGACAGCACGTTCTTTTCCGGCCAGAAACCGAGCAGTCCGTGGCAGGCCAGGCACTGGCTGTTGCGGAAGAAGATCGACTGCCCGCAGGTGCATTCCCAGACCTTGCTGTGGCGGTTGTCCGGCTTGGTGAATGGGGCGGTGATTCGGGTGCTGAGTTGTTCGAAAAAACGATACATGGCGATCTCCAGTGGCCTGCCATGACTAGAGCTTGCGGCTGCGAGAAAGGTTTCATCTGCGATGTTGGTGAAACGCGAAATGCGGATGAGAGGTTGAAATACGCCCCTGTAGCAGCGGCGCAAGCCGCGTCCGGTTGCACCGCGTTTATCCTGATGCACCGCGTGCGCCGCCGACGCGGCTCGCGCCGCTGCTACAGGGGGCGTGGGGGGGTTGTTGACGTGGGCCAAGCCGCGTCGGCGGTATGTGCGTTGCGTCAGGATAAACGCGTCGTGGCTGGACGCGGCTCGCGCCGCTGCTACAGGGGGCGTGGGTGTTGTTGACGTGGCGCAAGCCGCGTCGGCGGTATGTGCGTTGCGTCAGGATAAACGCGTCGTGGGCGGACGCGGCTTGCGCCGCTGCTACAGGGCGGCGGGTTTTGCGTTGATTACTTGGCTCACATCGTACGTGGGCCGACTTCGACAGGGATGTGTCATGATGTTACATATTTTGGGTTAAGGTCAGGCGCGCTGGGGTGGCAGCGCGCTATCTTGTCATGATGTTACATCTTGGTCAGGAACGTCAGGAATTGCTCTTCGTCGAGGATCTCGATGCCCAGTTCGTTGGCCTTGGCCAACTTGGAGCCGGCGCCGGGGCCGGCGACGACGGTGTGGGTTTTGGCGGAAACCGAGCCTGAAACCTTGGCGCCGAGGGCTTCGAGTTTCTGCTTGGCTTCGTCGCGGCTCATCTGTTCGAGCGAGCCGGTCAGCACCCAGGTCTGCCCTGCCAGCGGCAGGCCTTCGACGACTTTCCTTTCACTGGCCCAATGCATGCCGAAAGCCTGCAACTGAGCTTCCACCGCCCTCGCCGTCTCGGCGTTGTGCGGTTCCTTGAAGTACTCGCGCACCGCCTCCGCCTGCCGAGCGTTGAGCGCCTGGCGCAGGTCGATGCCGTCGGCGGCGATGATCTTGTCCAGGCTGCCCAGCTTGGCCACCAGTTTCTCGGCGCCGGTTGGCCCCACCGAGTTGATGTCCAGTTTGGCGATCATCCCGGCCAGCGTGGTACTGGCGGCGTACTCGGGATGCACCTCGCCCTCCTCCTGCAACTGCAGGCCGCGCTCGAGCAGTTGCTGGATCACGCTGCGGTTGTGCGGGTCTTCGAAAAAGCTGTGGATTTCAAAGGCGACTTCCAGGCCGATGTCCGGCAGGTAGGTCAACACCTGGGGCAGCGCTTCGCTGACGCGTTGCAGCGAACCCAAGGAGCGTGCCAGCACCTTGGCTGTCTCCTCACCCACATCCGGGATGCCCAGGGCATAGATGAACCGCGCCAAAGTCGGCCGTTTGCTGTTTTCGATGGCCGTGAGCAGGTTGTTGCTGGACACCTCGGCAAACCCTTCCAGCTTGACCACGTCGTCGAACTGCAGGGTGTAGAGGTCGGCTGGCGAGTTCACCAGGCCTTCGTCGACCAGTTGCTCGACGCTTTTCTCACCCAGCCCGTCGATGTCCATGGCGCGCCGCGAGACGAAATGGATGATCGCCTGCTTGAGTTGCGCACCGCAGGCCAGACGCCCGACACAGCGATAGACCGCGCCCTCGCTGACGGTCTGCTTGCCCTTGCTGCGCTTGATCAGCTGGGTGCGCTCGACGTGGGAACCGCACACTGGGCAGGTTTCCGGGACGTGCACTGGACGTGCGTCTTGTGGACGACGCTCGCTCACCACCTGCATGACTTGGGGAATCACGTCCCCCGCGCGGCGGATGATCACGGTGTCGCCGATCATCAGGCCCAAGCGTGCCACCTCGTCCATGTTGTGCAGGGTGGCGTTGGCCACCGTCACGCCGGCCACTTTGACCGGCTTGAGCCGCGCCACCGGCGTGACCGCGCCGGTGCGGCCGACCTGGAATTCCACGTCGAGCAGTTCGGTGAGTTCTTCCATCGCTGGAAACTTGTGGGCAATGGCCCAGCGCGGCTCGCGGGCCCGGAAACCCAGCTCGCGCTGCGCCGCCAGGCTGTTGACCTTGAACACCACGCCATCGATTTCGTACGGCAGCTGGGTCCGCCGTGCGCCGATGTCGTGGTAGTACTCCAGGCACTGCTCGATGTTCTCGGCGACCTTGAGTTCGCGACTGATCGGCATGCCCCACTGCTTGAGCTGTTCGAGATTGCCGGTATGGGTGGTGGCGATGTCCTGGGTGACCTGGCCGATACCGTAGCAGCAGAACTCCAGGGGGCGGCTGGCAGTGATTTTCGAATCCAGCTGGCGCAGGCTGCCGGCTGCGGCGTTGCGAGGGTTGGCGAAAGTCTTGCCGCCGACTTCCATCTGACTGGCGTTGAGCCGTTCGAACCCGGCCTTGGACATGAACACCTCGCCGCGCACTTCCAGCACCGGCGGCCAGCCGCTGCCGTGCAGCTTGAGCGGGACGTTGCGGATGGTGCGCACGTTGACGCTGATGTCTTCGCCGGTGGTGCCATCGCCGCGGGTCGCGCCACGGACCAAGGCGCCGTCCTGGTAAAGCAGCGACACGGCCAGGCCGTCGAGCTTGGGTTCGCAGCTGTAGTGAATCGCAGCGCCGCTGCCGAAGAGGTCACCGGTGGGCAGGTCGAGGCCTTCGGTAACGCGGCGGTCGAACTCGCGCAGGTCGACTTCTTCGAAGGCGTTGCCGAGGCTGAGCATCGGGATTTCGTGGCGAACCTGGGTGAACGCGGTCAGGGCCGCATTGCCGACGCGCTGGGTGGGCGAGTCGGGGGTGATCAGGTTCGGGTGGTCGGCTTCAAGGGCCTTGAGTTCGCGGAACAGACGGTCGTATTCGGCATCGGGGATGCTGGGTTCGTCGAGCACGTGGTAGCGGTAGTTGTGCTGGTCGAGTTCGGCACGTAGTTCGAGGATACGGTTGGCGTCGTTCATGATCGGTTCTCGCTTGAAGCAAAAGAGCAGCCTTGGCTGCTCTTGGGTTGAATCAGGCACACTGCAGCGCGCCATTCGCGGGCAGAGCCCGCTCCCACAGATGGGAGCGCGATGTCTGTGGGAGCGGGCTCTGCCCGCGAAGGGAGCGCCGCGGTTTGTAGCCTAGCGCTTGTGGGTCAAGTCGCGGCGTTCGAATTCGACGATGCGCTGGCGATAATGCTAGATGGT
>NZ_JASCPM010000089.1:0-4296 GCF_029960215.1 Pseudomonas sp. PS01301
GCTGCTAGCCGCTCCTACGGAGGAAACGCGATCCCATGTAGGAGCGGCAAGCAGCCGCGAAGGGGCCGGCATGCCGAGCCGGATTGAGCAGGCCCACAGCTTAGGCCCCACCGCCGCCATGGGGCAAATCCATATCAGCTGTGAGGCGCACCCACTTCGCGCATCGGCTTGCCACGCACCGGCGCATCGCCTGCCACGTAGTAGGCTGCGGTCGAGCGCGCTTCGGGCTTGCGGCCACGAATGCGGTCGGCGATCTTCTCGGCGATCATGATGGTCGGCGCGTTGAGGTTGCCGGTGGTGATGATCGGCATGATCGAGGCGTCGACCACGCGCAGACCTTGCAGGCCATGCACGCGACCCTGACCATCGACCACGGCCATCTCATCGGTGCCCATCTTGCACGAGCACGACGGGTGATAGGCGGTTTCGGCATGCTCGCGGATGAACTGATCCAACTGCTCGTCCGTCTGCACCTCGATGCCGGGGCTGATTTCGCGGCCGCGGTACTGGTCCAGCGCGGGTTGCTGCATGATTTCGCGGGTCAGGCGGATGCCGTCGCGGAATTCCTGCCAATCCTGCTCGCTGGCCATGTAGTTGAACAGGATGCTCGGATAGTCGCGCGGGTTCTTCGACTTGACGTTGACCCGGCCGCGGCTCGGCGAGCGCATGGAGCCGACGTGAGCCTGGAAACCGTGCTCCTGAACACCCTTGGTGCCGTTGTAATTGATCGCCACCGGCAGGAAGTGGTACTGGATGTTCGGCCATTCGAACTCAGGGCGCGAACGGATGAAACCACCGGCCTCGAACTGGTTGCTGGCGCCGATACCGGTGCCCAGGAACATCCATTCGGCGCCGATCTGCGGCTGGTTCCACCACTTCAGCGACGGGTACAGCGAGACCGGCTGGGTGCAGCTGTATTGCAGGTACATTTCCAAGTGGTCCTGCAGGTTCTGGCCGACGCCTGGCAGGTCGTGCACGACGTCGATGCCCAGCGGCTGCAGCACATCGGCAGGGCCCACGCCGGAGCGCTGGAGAATCTGTGGCGAGGCGATCGCGCCGCCGCACAGCAGGACCTCCTTGCGGGCACGGGCCTGGATGCGCTCGTCGCTGTCACCGACCAGGTAGCTGACGCCGACCGCACGCTTGCCTTCGAAGACGATCTTGTCGGTCAAGGCGTGGGTGACGATGGTCAGGGTGTCGCGTTGCTTGGCCTGGTCCAGATAGCCACGTGCGGTGCTGGCGCGGCGGCCTTTGGGCGTCACGGTGCGGTCCATGGGACCGAAGCCTTCCTGCTGGTAGCCATTGAGGTCGTCGGTGCGCGGAAAGCCTGCCTGCACGCCGGCTTCGACCATGGCGGCGAACAGTGGGTTGTTGCCGGGCTTGGGCGTGGTGACGCTGACCGGACCTTCGCCACCGTGGTAATCGTTGGGACCGATGTCACGGGTTTCGGCCTTGCGGAAATACGGCAGGCAGTCCAGGTAGCTCCAGTCTTCAAGGCCCGGCAGCTTGGCCCAGCCGTCGTAGTCCATGGCGTTGCCGCGGATGTAGCACATGCCGTTGATCAGCGAAGAGCCACCCAGGCCCTTGCCGCGGCCGCACTCCATGCGCCGGTTGTTCATGTGCGGCTCAGGCTCGGTCTCGTAGGCCCAGTTGTAGCGGCGGCCCTGCAGGGGAAAGGCGAGGGCGGCGGGCATCTGGGTACGGAAGTCCAGGCGATAGTCCGGGCCGCCGGCTTCGAGCAGCAGGACGGTGACGCCTGGATCTTCGGTCAGGCGCGTAGCCAGGGTGTTACCGGCCGAACCGGCGCCGATGATGATGTAGTCGAATTCCTGGGACATGGAGGTTCCCTCTTTGAAATATGGCAAGGTGGGCAGGGTGTCAGGTCTGGCCTATTCGCGGGCAGAGAGCTCGCCGCCCGCCCCGCTCCCACAAGGGTCTCGGATCAGAACACCGAAACGTAATCGCCCAGTTCCACCTGTACCGATTTGATCCGGGTATATTGCGCCAGCGAGCTGATGCCGTTTTCGCGGCCCACGCCGGATTGCTTGTAGCCACCCACCGGCATCTTCGCGTCGGATTCGCCCCAGGCGTTGATCCAGCAGATGCCTGCTTCGAGCTGATGGATCACGCGGTGCGCACGGTTCAGGTCGTGGGTGACCACACCGGCGGCCAGGCCCATCTCGGTGGCATTGGCGCGGCGGATCACTTCCTCTTCGCTGTCGTAGCCGAGGATGCTCATCACCGGGCCGAAGATTTCTTCGCGCACGATGGTCATCTCGTCGCTGCAATCGGTGAACACGGTGGGTGCGACGAACGCGCCCTGGCCCAGCTCACCGTCGGTCAGCCGCTCGCCGCCGCACAGCAGGCGCGCGCCTTCGGCCTTGCCCTTGGCGATATGGCCCAGCACGTTTTCCATGTGGGCGAAGCTCACCAGCGGACCGAAATTGGTGTTTTCGTCTTCAGGATCGCCGATGCGGATGCGCTGTACGCGCTCCAGGATCTTGGCTTCGAGTTGCGCCTTGAGGGCATTGGGCACGAACACCCGAGTGCCGTTGGTGCAGACCTGACCGGAGCTGTAGAAGTTGGCCATCATGGCGATGTCGGCGGCCTTGTCGAGATCGGCATCGTCGAAGATGATCAGCGGCGACTTGCCGCCCAGTTCCATGGTCACTTCCTTGAGCGAGGAGCTCGAGGCGCTGGCCATGACTTTCTTGCCGGTGCTGACGCCGCCGGTGAACGAGACTTTCTCGATACCAGGATGCTCGGTGAGCCAGGCGCCGACTTCGCTGCCGCTGCCGGTCAGCACGTTGAACACGCCAGCGGGCAAGCCGGCTTCGGTGTAGATTTCGGCCAGCTTGAGGGTGGTCAGCGAGGTGACTTCGCTGGGTTTGAAGATCATCGCGTTGCCGGCGGCCAGCGCCGGAGCGGACTTCCACAGGGCGATCTGGATCGGGTAGTTCCAGGCGCCGATACCGGCGGTCACGCCCAGGGGCTCGCGGCGGGTGTAGACGAAGGACGTGTCGCGCAGCGGGATCTGCTCGCCTTCGATGGCAGGCACCAGGCCGGCGTAGTATTCGAGCACATCGGCACCGGTGACGATGTCGACGTAGCGGGTTTCCGAGTAGGCCTTGCCGGTGTCCAGGGTTTCCAGCAGGGCCAGTTCGTCGTTGCGCTCACGCAGGATGTCGACGGCTTTGCGCAGCACGCGCGAGCGCTCCATGGCGGTCATCGCGGCCCAGATCTTCTGGCCCTTTTCGGCGCTGGCGACGGCTTTTTCGACGTCTTCGGCGGTGGCGCGCTGAACCTGCGCCAGCACTTCACCGGTGGCCGGGTTGACGGCATCGAAGGTGCCGCTGCCGCTGGCGTCCACGTAGCCGCCATCGATGTAGAGTTTTTGCGTTGGGAAACGGGCCATAAGATCCTCGCGGTGCAGTTAAGGTGGCAGCAGGCGAGGCGCGAAGCTTCAGCGCTGCTGTTTTGCCAGTTGCATGTCCATGTATTCGCAGGCGATGCGATGTGCCTGCGCGGTATCGAAAGCATCGCCCGACAGGGCGCCGCGCAACCACAGACCGTCGATCAGTGCAGCCAGGCCGCGTGCGGCGCTGCGTGCCTGTTCCACCGGCAATTCACGGCGGAACTGGCAACACAGGTTGGAATACAGGCGGTGGTCGTTGATCCGCTGCAACCTGTGCAAGGACGGCTGGTGCATGCTGGTGGCCCAGAAGGCCAGCCAGGTCTTCATGGCCGGAGCGTTGACCTGGCTGGCGTCGAAGTTGCCTTCGATGATCACCTGCAGGTGCGCCCTGGCGCTGTCGTCGGTCAAGGCCTGTCGGCGCGTGGCGACGTTGTCGATCAGCACGTTCATCAAGTGGCGCATGGTCGCTGCGATCAGGCCGTTCTTGTCCTGAAAGTAGTGACTGATGATGCCGTTCGACACACCCGCCAGGCGGGCGATCAGAGCAATGCTGGCGTCACTCATGCCGACCTGGTCGACAGCCTGGAGCGTGGCTTCGATCAACTGTTGGCGGCGGATGGGTTGCATACCGACCTTGGGCATTGCGCGAATCTCCTTGGACCTGCAGTACGGGCAGTGAGTGACAGCCGACTGAAGCCAGTCTAGTTTATTTTGATTGAACGATCAATCAATAAAAAAGGATGAGGGAATGTGTGCAGGGTTTTTAGAGGATCGGGGAGGGGAAGGCAATAAGGTTTGAGCGGGGGTGTCAGGGGGATTGCGGTGAGGCGTTCGCGGGCAGAGACCCGCTCCCACACGGCTTGGATCAACCTTGTGGGAGC